>CAMCYD010000067.1 GCA_945883785.1 Helicobacter pylori PMSS1 | reverse complement strand
TGGTGTATTTAGTCATTTTTCTACTCATTTTACAAACTCCCGTTTACTATCTATTTTCTAACATCATTTTGACTGAATTTATCGAAAATGACTGTTGTTTTGGAATTTAGAAGAGAAAAATGTTGTTCGAATTTCTTGGGGTATTATACTCTTTTATTATCAAGGTTTTCAGCTAATTCTTTTAATGTCTTCTCCTCCCACTCCCCACTACTCGCAAACTCTGGAAATCTTAACCGTGGTATGTTTTTCATTTTATTTCCCTACTTGCTATCAAATTTCGCTCTCTTAAAAGCTCTAACTTTAGTTCCTCTTCTGTCGGTAAAAACGGAAGATATTTTGAGGCAAAAAGTTGTTTGCTTTCATTTAATACGGAGTATTTTGCTACGGCAAGGGATGGTTCGCTACAAAGTATCAGCCCGATAGTAGGATTGTCATCTTCACTTTTGTGAAACTCATCATATATTCGCACATAAGTATCCATCTGCCCTACATCTTGATGGGTGAGTTTGCCAAGCTTGAGGTCGATGAGTAAAAAACATTTGACTTTGAAGTTGTAAAAAACCAAATCGATATAAAAGTCTTGCTCCTCGACATTGAGCCTTTGTTGTCGTGACACAAAAGCAAAACCTCGTCCAAGTTCTAGCAAAAAATGTTGAAGATTGTCTATAAGCCCTTGTTCTATCGTACTTTCAACTACCGAAGCGGTTGGAAGATTTAAAAAATCTAGTATATATGGGTCTCGAAGATAGTTTTTCATATCTATTTGAAGAGTGTTTGTTTTTTCTATTGCTTCTTGAGCAACTGGGGCTTTGTCGCTACTTGAAAGGAGTCTCTCATAGTAAAGTACACTTATTTGTCTCTCCAACGCCCTTGTACTCCAGTTATTCTCAATAGTTTCTTTGATATACCACTCTCTTGCATTTTGGTTTTCGATTCTAATAATCACACGATAGTGAGTCCAACTCAATTTGGTACTCACTGAGTTCCAAATTGGGAAAGTAAGATAAAACTGTCGCATATTTCTGAGATTGCGAGCATCAAAACCTTTGCCAAACTCATCGCTCAAAGCTTTTGAAATCTGTTCAAGTTGCTTTTTGCCATACTCAGCTCTAAGCTCTCCTTTTTGTTCCTCTTTCACTATCATTTTGCCTATTTGCCAATAGGTTTGCACCATGACACTATTTACTGTTTGTTGGAGATGTTGGCGTGAAAGGATAAGAAGATTTCTAATATCTTCTATGATTTGTGTATTAATAAGATTACTCATAAGTTTTTAATCCTGATATTTCTTGTTCACCTGCTAGTTTTTTAAGTAATGGTATAAGCTCTTCCATAAGTTCTAGCTCCTTTTTAGCTCTATCTTTCCATCCCAGTTCAAGTGGAGCCAAAAGGTCAGTCAAAAGTTCCCCATCAAAAATCATCCTACTCATAATCAACTCTATAAAGCTATGAAATCTTTTTGGTTCTATCCCGTGTTTGTTCGCAATGGTTTCCGATCTTGCACTTGAAATCTTTGCCTTGAACTCTTCATAACCTTTTTTTATCTCATCTTCATTTAATCCTGAACCTAATGCAAGAGTATCGATATAAGCTCTTATATCCTCTTTTTCGTCAACAAATTTTGCATCACTTTCGATGATACCCAAAAGCTCCTCTTTGGTCATCTTTTGTTTTTTGAAGTTCTGCGTATATCTAGCAATAAGCCCCATAATAAAATCATAGTCCACTACCGCCGAAGCAAAAAGGACAAATTCAAAATCAAGCTGGTCTATTGATGGATCTGTATTTTTACCTTGTTTTTCTCTTAGTCTTGTAGCTGTTTCAAGATACATCCCTTTAAAAGCTCTTAGAGTATCTTTTGGGATTATTTGCTCTATGGCTTCAAGGTTTTCATCATTTAGATCTGTATATTGGTCTAGTTGAGTTTTGAGCCTTTGCACCTCTTTGAAGAGATTGATAAACTGTCCTCGTGCTTCATCACCTTTAAGATTATTTATCTCTTCTGGATGATTTTCTAGCCCTTGTGAAGTCATAAATGAAGCTAGTTTTTCAACTGCGAGATTTAGGTTTTCAATAACCATAGGAGCTGAATCCACAAGCCACACCTCTTTTGCTGGTTTGGTTGATTTGCCAGAAAAAAGTGCAATTGCATCATTAACTGCATCTTGTTGCCCTCTAAAATCAAGGATATTTCCGTAAGGTTTTGTGTCATTTAAGATTCTATTGGTTCTACTAAAAGCTTGGATAAGTCCGTGATATTTAAGATTTTTGTCCACATAAATAGTATTAAGATATGGGGAATCAAACCCTGTAAGAAGCATATCTACAACAATAACTATATCGATCTTATTTTTATGAGAATAATCTTTATTTGGATATTTATGGTCTTTGATTCTTTTTTGAATATCTTGATAGTAAAGGTCAAAATTTGCTAGATTGTGATTGGTTCCAAATTGGATGTTGTAATCATCTAATATAACTTTTAGAGCCTCTTTTTTCTCATTTGGATTTACTTCATTATCTTCTTTTTCTTGTTCTAAATCTTCTTGGAGTTGTTTGATATCTTTATTGCCTTCAGCTGGAGGGGAAAATACACAAGCAATATTGAGAGGTTCATACTCCTCATCTAACTCTTTTTTAGCAGCTTGAATAGTTTTAAAAAGTGTTTTGTATTCAATGGCTTCATTTATCGATGCAGTTGCAAAAACAGCATTAAATTTACGATTTGCTGTTGCTCCGTCGTGTTTCTCTAAAATAGCCTCTGCAATAGCTTTTTTAGTGATAGTCTCACCTTGTTTGATTTTGACATCTGGCTTGTAGTAGTCTATATGAAATCTAAGGACATTTTCATCATCGATTGCATTTGTGATGGTGTATGAATGAAGCTCTCTTTGGAATATATCTAAAGTAGTTTTGAAACTTCCATCTTCACCCTCAAATTGTTTATAAGTTGCATTTTGTTCAAATATTGGAGTTCCCGTAAATCCAAAAAGTTGAGCATTTGGGAAAAACTCTTTTATTGCTTTATGATTTTCTCCAAATTGACTTCTATGGCACTCATCAAAGATAAATACAACCCTTTTGTCACTAAGTGGCTTTAGCTTCTCTTTGTATTTGTTTGCATTGTTATCATCAAGAGCAAGACCAAGCTTTTGAATAGTGGTAACAATAACCTTATCGGTGTAATCCGTTGAGAGAAGTCTTTTTACAAGTGCATCCGTATTTGTATTTTCTTCCACACAATTTTCTTGAAATCTATTAAATTCCTCTCTTGTTTGTCTATCTAAATCTTTTCTATCTACCACAAAAAGACATTTTTCGATATCTGGATTATCTTTGAGTAGTGTCGAAGCCTTGAATGATGTAAGAGTTTTACCACTTCCTGTAGTATGCCAAATATAGCCGTTCCCACAGTTTTGATGGATACATTCAACTATGGCTTTTACTGCATACATTTGATAAGGTCTCATCATTAAAAGTTTTTGTTCAGTTGATACCAAAACCATATAACGGCTTATCATCTCCCCTAAAATACATTTGCTCAAAAAGTGTTCACTAAAACTATTTAAATGAGTGATTTTATTGTTATCTTTATCGGCAAATTTATACATAGGTAAAAACCGCTCATCTGCATCAAAAGTAAAATGACGATTGTTATTATTAGCAAAATACCAAGTATTTGTTTGATTGCTTACTATAAAAATTTGGATAAAAGAGAGAAGCGTTTTTGAATAGCCATTACCTGGATCATTTTTATAATCCACTATTTGCTGCATAGCTCGTCTTGGACTTATTTCTAATGTTTTGAGTTCTATTTGTACAACAGGTACACCATTGATAAGTAAAATTACATCATAACGATGATGAGAATTATCTGTATTCATTCGGAGTTGATTTATCACTTCAAATGTGTTTTTACACCAATCTTTGATATTTACAAGTGTATAGTAAAGTGAAGTACCATCATCTCTTATAAAAGAATTCTTTTCTCGCAAGGTTCTTGCGGAATTATAGACATCACCTGTAATGATACTGTCTTGAAGTCTAGCAAATTCTGTATCGCTTAGATTTACTTGATTTAGCTCCCCAAATTTTTGGCGAAAGTTTAAATTTAATGAGTCTCTATCTCTGATATCAGGACGATAAATATACTTTAAATCTCGTAACTTTGCTATAAAGTCTTGCTCTATTTTGTTTTCTTTTGTCATTCTTTAACCTAAAATTTCTTGTATTAATATCTACTAATGTATTGTAGAGTATATCCTACTTTTACCCAATGTTATCTATAGTAACCTTTGACTTTTGGTCAATTATTTCATTAAATAGTTCATAAATATTGATATGAATAGTACAATAATACCAGCAATTATTGGGTGTTCTAAAATAGAAGTAGTCAATGATTTCTTTTTATTTTCAGTGTTTGTTTTATTATTAGAATCGTTCGTTGAATTGACATTATGGGAGTTAATATTTGTTATCTCGTTGTTAGAATTGATTATTGAATTGACATTGTTAGAGTTGATATTATGTATTATTACCTGCTCTTTTTTTTGGTTCATTATAATTGGTTCTATCCCATTTTGGAAATTTTGAAGTTCAAATTCCAAATATTCTTTAATATCTTTTGCCATCAATTCAGAAATCCCATTTTCATTATCAAGGTTGAACAATAGATAATCATTTGTAAAAACAATATAACTACTAGAATATCTTTCTTGGTGAATAATCTTTATTCTTAATTCGTTATAAAGATGGCTTTTGATTTTTTCAATAGTCTGAATTTTTCGATATTTATCTGTCGAATATTCAATATTATCTGTAATATGTGATTTTATGATGGTTGTTAAATTTTCCAAATATATCAAGTTTAACGGTAATGGATTAAAACGCATGCTAATGTCGTTGTAAATTCTTTCCACTAATTTATTCCTTCTAAAGTCGTATTGTTTTATTTTGAATTTATTTTACCATTGATTAAATATAGAATAGATAAAAATAATCTTTTCACGGACTAAACAAGGACTAACATTTTTTGAAGTGTTAAAATGGTATGATTGAAAACTTTGTTGAGAGTCGTATTTGTAGGAGTTTGATTTGGTTGCGGAATCTGGATTTGAACCAGAGACCTTCGGGTTATGAGAATCCACAAAACCATACAATTTAGGGCTTAATCAAAAAAGTGTCTATCGCTTATCTATGTTATTAAATGTTTTCAAATAGATAGTGTGTCTATCTATTATTTTCTCTATTAACCCACATAACTTATCAAATTTAAAAGAACAATTGGAGCGGGCAAAGAGATTCGAACTCTCGACCTAAACCTTGGCAAGGTTTCGCTCTACCCCTGAGCTATGCCCGCATAATTGATAAATACTTATTTATCTAACCTATTTAATGGGTGGAATTTTACAAAAACATGACTTATTAAAATATTAAAATTCTCAATTCAAACTAATTATTGTATTTTTACTATTTAACTGTTTGCTAAGACACAAGTTGGGGTCTACTTCAGGAGCACGATTTTTTCTACTCGAACGAAGCAGAGCTATTTATTGAGCATTGCGAAAGGCTACGAATTAATTACGACAGAAAAAGGTAGCATAATGAGAAAAAATGTGCAAACAAGCGAGAGCGCGTTAGGAATTAAATAGTATAGCTTCGGATTGCAGAACAAATACTATTCTTTTTACTATTACTCAAAAATTTTATTGGAAATAAATCTTGTTTCTAAACATATTATTAGAGTTATATTATTTAGATTTAAATGTTTAAATTGCTTAGTATTAAAAGTTCAATCAATTAATATAAATATTCAAATTAATTGATTAAAAAATTTAAAAACTGGAATGTTATCGGCTTTATCAGCATTATTCTACTAATATTTATTTTGATTTTGAGATTATTAACAAACGAAGGATAAAAATGAACTTTCCTATTACTGAATTTTCAAAAAGAGAAGTAAAATTAATGAGAGAATCTTTCACTGATGGTTTTATTAAATCTGAGAATCAAGAAATTATCAATATCTTTAATTATATTAAGCACAGTAAAACAATAAAATTATTTGATGTAAAGCTATGTATAAAAGAAATTAATGCGAACAATGTAATAGTTGAATATGCATATTTAGAAGAGAAAAAACGAGGTCACGGTAATTACAAGAGAGTAATTAATAAATTATTAGAAAAATATGATTATGTGCTTCATGAACCGTCTATAAAATGGTTCACTGATCATATTGAAGATATTGAATTTGAAAAGATTATTAAACATAATGGAGAAAAAAAGTATTTTTTTGAATGGGGTTCAAATAAGAATAATGAGTTACTTAATTATAAAATAGATTTTGAAGATCATGAAAGTCCAGAAAGTATGCTTACGAAAATTATTACTAATCGTATAAATGGTAAAAATGGTGTGATTGAAAATTACAATATGGCTAGAATGTTCGATATGTTAAGGAAAAGGGACACCAATACAAAAATTGAATGAAAAAAACTTGACATGTAGGTATATTTATTATATAATTTCTCCATTCACCGCATAGGTTTACCTATGTTGCCCAGTTGCCTGCGCACTGGGCTTTTTTTATTATTGGAGATATATGATACGAGTACAGGCTTTTATTGATGGATTCAATTTATATCATGCAATAGATGACTTAACAAAATCTGATTCATCAAAAAATATCTACAAATGGCTCAATCTAAAAACACTTATGGAAGCTTACATTAAGCCATCTCAAGAAGTTCTCAATGATGTTTATTATTTTTCAGCTTACGCCACTTGGAAACCAAGTTCGCATCTAAAACATAAAAATTATGTAGAAGCTTTAAAAAGTGTTGGAGTAACTCCGATTCTTGGTAAATTTAAAGAAAAGCGGAAAACATGTTTCCATTGTAGGCAAGTAATCATTTCACACGAAGAGAAAGAAAGTGATGTTAACCTTTGTATTCACTTACTTCAAAATGCTCATCTAAATAATTTTGATAAGGCTATTATTGTAACTGCTGATTCTGATATGGTTCCTGTTATTGATATGATAAGAGATACATTCCCAAACAAAGAAATTGTTATTGTTGTGCCACCAAATCGTTATGCGATTTCAAATGAAATTCGTTCAAAAGTGACAACTCTTAAAATGAAAGAAAAGCATATTAAAAATAATCTTTTAGGAAATATTTTGACTTATAATAATCTTACAATTGTAAGACCTGTAGATTGGTAGAATGTAGTTGGTTTTTTAAGGATATTCATTTTAAAGAAGATGAATTAGAATAAAATGATGAAGGAGAGTAGATAGATGTATATAATAAAGATTTTTTCAATTTTGTTAATTGGTATTTTTTTATTTACAGGTTGTGATGGAAAAATTAACGAGTGGAAGAGTGCTTGGAAAGATAAAAATAACAACATGATTGATCTTGCTCATACTATGGTGGTAAATTTTTGCAAACAAGATGGAGAAGTTTTAACAAAAGTAGAATTTGCTGATTTAACTTTCGGTGTTTATGATGAAAAAGAATTAAAATACTCGAAAAATGAAGCCAAGTTAAAATGTATCAAAAATATTATGTCTGATTATAAACCAGATGAAATACTGCAATTTATTATGACCAAAGATCGAGAGACACTTGAGAAGTTGAAAAAATACAGAGAATAGTATACGGGATATCTATTGAATCATCTACTTTTATTGTTATTTTTGTTATCATTTTTTTCATAATTTAAAATACAAAGATACGAGGATATAAAATGAAAAAAATATTAATTTTAGTCGGTATAGTAATAAGTTTATTCGCTTATGAAAATAAAACTATCTCAGATGCAAAGGAAGCAGGAGAATTGACAGCGGAAGCAGTTTTAATAACTAATCCTAGTTCTATTGAAAAAGCTGCAAAATTATGTGAATCGGTGGTTTCTTCTTCATTGATGGGTGTAAAAAATAGAAATGAACTAATGCCTTATGCAATACAAAGTTGTAAGGATTTTACTAAAAGAAAAATGCAGTAGCTTTAAAGGAATGAACTATGCCAAATAATATTTTCACAAAAATATTAAGTTTTTTGAATAAAAAAAGTCTTGTTAATAGTGGGCGGTATTATAATAATTTCAAATATGCAATCAAAAGAACTGAGCAACTTGGTTTAGAATTACCAAAAATAGAGTTTTCCAACAAAAGTTATTTCAGTGACGACTATATGAGAAAAATTAATGAAAGTATCCAACAATTTCAATTTAATTTAAATGATATAGCTGCTCAATGTATGGATTTTAACTTACAAATAAAAAAACATTTGGAATATATTACAAAAGACAATTTTATTTATACCATCGGATATGTACAAATGAACAATGAAGCCATGTTTAAACAAACAGATAAAACTCTAGAAGAATTACTAAAGCATGGCGTTCAAATGGAAAAAAATAGAACTTTAGATATTCATGTCTGGTTAACTTTACCAAGTATGGAGATAATTGATTTAACCTTATCTACAACTATTGGAAAAGTTAATAATGATTCAAAATGGTTCGGAAGAGTTTTCATGGATCATCCAGATAATTTTAATGGAATGGAATATATTCCTTTGTTAGTTGGTGATGATTTTTTGAGGAAAATTGGAGCATTGCAAGATTTAGATTTTTAGTTTTACTCTATAAGCACACTACAATCTATTTACTTCGGCTTTTTCATTTATCTAAGTTGAGTATATCTTTTTTCTGTTCTTTTGTCAGTTTTTCAGTATATTGTTTGATATTTTGAAAATCATCTATTAAGTTTTTATCTATATCTAAATTTTGCATAAAATGGTATATATTCCTTTATAAACTAACGTTTAAAATGAGCCGATGAATTGCCAGCAGGGTAATTTATTTACTCCACTGATTTGTTAGACTTTCTCTGTTAATTTAGTTCTTTCTTTTAGATTTGTATAACTCTTAAAATACTGTTTGTTTTTTTGTTCTAAATAATCAGCTCTGACAAATCTATATTTCGCGTTATAGTATCTTTCATCAACCTCTTTATTTAATCCTATCCTATTTGAACAATAAATATCATAGTTTGTATTCTCTTTTTTACTTAAAAAAATATTCTTTTTATTATCATTGAAATATTTTTGTAATAATTCATAATTAGTAGCTTCATGAGGAATTATATCCATAATATATTGTTTAATTGTTGCAGAACCTGCAACAAATATATTATTTATTTTAATTCCACGAATTAAAATTCCGCCATAAAACTTTTGATTTCCAAATGTAATATCAATACGACCTCTTGGATATGATTTTTTATGCACATATAAAAAATCGCAACTTTCTTTTTGCAATCTGTCAATATGTACATAATGGTCATCATGTGTATCACAATTAAAATAGTAAAATTCTATCTCAGTCAATTCAATTTTAAAATTATTTATATTAAGTAAATAGTTATTCATAATTTCTTTTGCCGTATTTGCAAAAAGATTTTCCATAGTAGAATCTTTGTTTTCTAATTTATTATGAAGTTTTTTATACCATTTCATTTTGCTACTTTATTAGTCTAACGTTTAAAATGAGCAATCAAAAAGCCGCCTACGGGTTTTTGATTGGTCTCCTTTGGTTTGTTATGCTTAAAGTACTTTATGTACATAAAGCCCACAGTACCGTTTCTTAATTAATGCTCTGATGTCATCTAGAGATGTTATGGCTCGAATATCGTCCATAGTGATTACAATAATTCTAATTCCATCTTGTAAAGCACTAGTTAAAATACCAACTGCTCCGGGCTCATTTCCATCGCCTTTAACAAATCCGCCAGTGACTCCATTAGCAGCAACAAATATCCCTGTGGTTAAAGCCCGCCGCCTTACTTTATTTACAAAATTATCTAAGACTGAAGCACCAACAGTCGAACTCCAATTTTTACATTCAACGAGAATCACAGAATCCCATGGGCGAAATATTTCCTCTGTTTGTGCATTCCATAGAACAATATCAATTTCTTCAGAGGGCATTCTAATATCGTGCTCAGTAATATCGACACCATTTAAATGCTCAAACATGTATATAGAAAGAAGCTCGAAAGACTGGCCTTTCTGTTGATTTGTTGTGGCTGCATCAACGTTATTGATTAAAGTGCTAAAGTGATTTATATCAAACATACTTGGAACTCCTGTCCGTACAGAAGTTCTCTAACCTTTGTTTTTATAAGATATAGTAAGTCACTGGGATTTCTTACGTTGATAAGATCATCTCTATCTAGCGCTATAGCATTAATACCTTCTTCAGCTCTTAGCCTGCTAAGTAGGTTTTTGGTTCTTCTATCGTTTAAACCAGTCGTCGCTAGTATTAGTCCTTTAATTCCTGATTTCTTGCTCATCTGGAGAAAGTGATGTAGCATTGAAGAATTCATTGATCCAATGGCTTTAATTTCAACGGCTATTGGATTTCCCAAGATAGCTAGCTCTGAATCTTCCTGAGAATTCCAAATAACTAAGTCAAAACCCGTATCTCTTCGATTTTTTGATTCAGACTCGATAACTTCCCAACCTTCAATACCGCCTGCTATCTCCGCAAACCATCGCTCAAATAACCTACCTCGTTTAGGTCCCTCAGCGGCAAAAAGATCACGAAAATTTCCAGAAGGATGAAAATCGTCTACTACAGAGTATTGCTTTTGTTCACTTCTAGGACCTAGGTAACCAGACTTTCTTCTCGTTGCATCTTCAATTGCTTCTTTCAGTTGAAATACAAAGTTATTATCATACAAGCTACGTCGAGAAGTGCTTAAGATGCGCTGACCTCTAATTTCCGGTGGTAAGGAATATTCGTGGTCAGTAACGATTATTACAGGCTTCCCTGCACCATGAGCTAATCCGATTTGGTAATAAAGGCTTTCCGATTTACTGTCAACGAAGGCAATTAAAACATCACATAGATTTATCAATCCCCATATAGCACCAGAAACAGTCTCTTGTAGATCAAAGTCCTCGATAGTTTCAATTTCATAGTTTTCAATTTCAGAAATATATTTGAGCGAATTTTTCAGCTCATCTGCTTCATGTGTAAAGCTATTTAATAATCCAATTCTTTTCATTTTTCTCTCACAGTTTGATATTGCTTATGAAGCATAATGTTTGCGTTGAGAAATATTTGTGCCCGCAGGGTCAAATATTCTTTCCAATGATTTGTTAGGTATCTTCATTTAATTTCCAACTAGGTTTATTAGATAGCCATGTGGGTAAGGGAGAATCTGTCACTTTATATAATGCAGAAATAGAATCATGTAAAATCATTGGTAGTTTATCAATTAACTCTAAATCTAACAGTGCATCCAACCTCGATATTGACTTCCTATTTAAAACTTTGACTTTCTTATAATCTGCCTTAAAATGAATCATTTCATTTCTTACAGAAATTAACTTATTCATAAACTGAAACGGAGATCTAGATATGTCAAAGCTATCTTTTTTACCGCATAAATAAAAAAATATTTTATATTTTTCATTGAGAGATAGTTTTTCAATACTCTTCCAAATATCTTTATATTTTGTGTCGCCGACTTCATTGATAACAGCTTCAAGGCAAGCCGCAGTCATAATAATTGCCTCTGCCCTCTCTTGATGTATTTCGTCCAAAATATGGATTGAATAATTATCAGTAGAGTTTTGAATTTTGTCAGCCTGTAATCTATGTTTTAAAGCAGAACGATAGAAAATCGGTGCCATGGAAGCTTTTGTAGATATTTCTCCATCTTCGATTTTCATTGTTTCAAAGTGAGAAAGCAATGGCGGAGCATAATCGACGACTTTCTTTTTGCTAGTTCGGTCAGATTCTTTAAGCTCATTATGTATATCAAGTAATTGATTAAATACATTGAGCCTCAAAGACTGAATTTTTTCTATGTAGCGCCTAGCTTTCTCTACGAATTCTTCAGGGTTGCTCTTAGTTTGCCGTTTAAGAGAAATTAGCTCTTGGAATTCATCATAATCCTCATCAAAAGCCGACAAATCAACATAATCAGAAACCCAGCGTCCATAATATCGGTCTTTGACGCCTTCAAATCGTGCAATTTCCCACTGATATAGAACCCCTTCATCAAAAACTTGTATGTGTGAGTTGAAAGTTTCGAGTGGATCGCAAACGTCAATAGGATTTACAAGATTCGGAAAATGATTTTTTGATACAACCCCATTTGGAATCACTGCATCTGAATCACCTTCAACAATTGGTTTAGTAACGCCACCAATTAGCCCTAAAATTGTTTTTTGCTGAAATGTCCTAGGATCAACATTATGAATAATCGTTCCATAAGAAACAATTTTATGTTCTTTGATAGCGTCTTCTAATTGCTTATTTGTTATCAGACTAAAATCAAACTGTGATAAACGATCACCTTTCAAATAGTCTCTACATGGCAAATATTCAATAGCTATCGCCTGTTTCCACCAATCGGGAATGATTCCATCTTTCAAATTCTACTACCTTTCAAATTTATACTTCATCTTAGACGTGGACACCTAACTATTTATTGAATATACATTATATATAAAACACCCTGAAAATAAACAAATAACATATACAAAATATGTCGTATATCAAAATGCCTACAAACACTTTAAATAAGGTATTTTTCTAGATGTTACTGTGAAAAACATTGGAAATTGAGATGCTTCTTAAATAAATTTTAAGTTTATTATATGCTTTTTATGTATGTTTAATATCGATATTTAGATGATAATAGTACATAAGGTATGTATATTAAGGTGATATTGTGATAAACCTGCATTGTGTTAAATTTATTGGAGGTATGTTGTAGGTAAAAAACTATTGGAGATTATGGCAAATTTGATTTTTGTTTAAATATATAAAAACTTTTATCTAATAGATTGACATTTTTGAACTTACACAGTTATTTTTATACTGCCCTTTCTTTAATTCTATAGTATTTTCAATATGATACCTCAAACTTGTAATTGTAACAGGCTTCTCTAACTTACTATTAATAATCTTCAAAATACTAGTTTGAGATAGATTCATTTTTAAATACTCCAGGATCTCTAAATTATATGGATCTAAAACTCTCACTTTTGCTTTTGCACCAACTGGTCGTCCAAGTTGTTTCCCTTGAGCTTTAGCAGCTGCTAAACCTTGTTTGGTTCGTTCACTGATAATTTCTCGCTCAGTCTGTGCAAAATATCCATAAATTGCCAACAAAAGACTACCAAGAGCATTATTTTGATTTGTTGATAATTCTGGTTGATTTACAAAAATAAGTTTAATACCAACATCATTAAATCGGTCTATCAGATTTAATATCTCAAGCATATTTCTTCCAAGTCTTGAGAGCTCTGTACAAATTAAAATATCATCTTTTGTGAGTTTTTGAAATAGTTCATCAATTTTTCTTTTTTTAATATCAGATTTTGAAGATATCTCCAGTTCCACAAACTCATCTATCATAAGCTTGTGAGATTGAGCATATTCTAAGATTTTATGCTTTTGGTTGTTTAAATTTTGATTATCTGTTGATACCCTAATGTAGCCGATTGTCATAAATTTTCCTCTTAAAATATATAAATGTTTATTATTGATTAAATTATACAATATTATTAGTATTTAATCAAACTATTTCATATTACTTTTTAGAATAATATAATGGTCATTTAATTATTCTTTTGTTGCTCAATATATTTTTTCACAACATTAATTCTTTCTAACATAACCTTATCAGCTATTTCAGTTTTTGCTGAAGGGTACCAATTTAAAATATTATCTGGGTCTAAAAGATAATTATAATTTGCTTGTACAAGAATGTCTTGGATCTCTTTTGGTAATTCATCAAATCTTTGCTGATTCATATTGAAAGAAAATTTTTCCCTTTGTTGTTCTTCTTGTGCTTTTTTTTCTTTAATAGCATTGAGATATTCCAAATCTTTAGTTAA
>CAMCYD010000066.1 GCA_945883785.1 Helicobacter pylori PMSS1 | reverse complement strand
TGCCATCATTTATCCTTTATAATCGTTAGGTGTATTATAATACATAACGATTTAAAAGTCAATAGTAAATTATAGAAATTGTCGATAAATAAGGGTTTTATGATTGTTTTATAAAGGAAATATTGTTAGGTGTTTCGGGAATGCAGGTTCAATCATCATCTTTCCCCTTTAAAAATAACCATTTACAGGGAGTAAATAGTGATTTTTAAAGTGAAAATCTAATAATTGCTACTATTCATACTCAAAATCTTTGAATTTGCAAGTGGCTCTAAAAAAAGAATAAGTAATAAAAAATCGGTAATTTTATAAAACCGTGACACGAATATGATATTGGTTTTGTACAATTTCAAAAAGATTTTAGGAATTAAGTGTGATTAAAATATTTCTTAGAGCCACTTGCAAATTCAAAGATTTTGAGTATGAATATATTGATTCCCTTGATTATACTATCATATATCCCAAATCTTTCACTGCAACGATAAAGTTTAAATCAACTTTTTTCTTCAGTCTATAGATCACATTTCTTAGATTATTAAGATCTGAGTCTTCATAAAAAATCTCCCTCATCAGCTCCTCTTGAGTGGAAAGGATTGATCTTTTATTGAGGAGAAATTCTATAAGGGCAATCTCTTTTTTTGAAAGCGAGATTTCCATATCATTGTGTATCAAAACTTTATTGATATAGTGATAAGCGACATTCCCTGCGATAGCAATTTTTAAAAGATTTTCTTTTTTTAAAAGTTCACTCACTTCATCCATCGTATTCATTAAATCATCAAATTTCAAAGGTTTTTCGATATATTTTATCGCACCTATTTTAATAGCATTCATCAATTTGTCTTTATCGGTAAAACCACTGCAAATAACAATTGGGATAACTTCGTTTGTTTTTCGTATCTCCATCGCTAGTTCATACCCATCGATATTTGGCATGACATAATCAAGTAATAAAATATTGATAGTGCTTTTATTGTAGATCTCAAGTGCTTCTACACCGTCTTTTGCACTGTAAACATCTTTAAAAAGTATTTTTAGAGTTCTTAGCGTCGTTTCCCTGAGATCATCATTATCTTCAGCATACAAAAGAGTTAAGCTTTTTAAAATTTGTTTTGTTGTTTCCAAATCTATTTCCTACTATGAAAAATTTAAGAAATTGTAACAAACCAATATCATTCTCGTGTCACGATAGGACTTTTTTGATGCAAAATTTTGCTCCCATCGTGTCATTTGAGATAATCATCTCAAAATTGTACTTTTTAAGTATCTCTTTTGACATAGAAATACCCAATCCACTGTTTATATTTTTTTCAATTTGTACCAAAACATCCTTATCAAATCCACCGCAATTATCGCTAAAAGTGATAGTTCCGTTTTCAACAATCACTTTGAGTTGAGGATTTATTATCTCTCTTTCTAAAGCTATATTCATCGTATTTACAATAATATTGAGCCAAATATTCATCCATTCATTTTTAACAGCTTCTATTTGAAAATCCTCTTTTATATCAATAATAAATGAAAGTTTGTGATATTGAAGTTTCATTTTGATAAGTTCAAATGTATATTGCAACGATTCACTCACATAAAAGAGGGTTGTTTTATCTGAAACTTTATAAAACTCTAAAAATCTATGCATCGTTTCACTCATAAAACCTATTGACTTTTCTATCTCTTTGGAATTGGTTTGCATCTCCTCTTGAGTGATAGTGTATCCATACTCTATTTTGGTTAGGATTTCAAGATTTCTTGCACTGATACTACTGAGGGCATCTCGCCATTGGTGGGAGATATTGGCTATAAGATTCCCAAGTTCTGCTTGTTTTGCTTTTTGGTAGATAATTTTTTGATTCGCTTCATTTTTAGCTACCTCTAGGGCTACTTTTTTTCGTAAAAGGTGGTTCCATAAAAGTATCAGAGCAACAAGAAACAAAACGCCACCAAAAACATAAGCCCCAACACTCAGAGTAGTTACTTTTTTCACTTCAAGTTTGGTATATTTATCCAAAATAGTTGACACTTCCTCTTTTTTGATATTTACAATCGCTTTATTGAAAATATCTTTCAGGATAACTTCATCATTTCTCACTCCAATTCGCAAACGATTTTCATACCCCTCAGGCCAGCCTACGATTTTAAGATTAAATAAGCCATCATTTTTTATAGTGTATGCCGACATTATGAGTGAACGAAGTGTTAAATCAGCTTTTTTCTCCTCTACAAGTTTAAAAGCTTCCGTTTCAGATGTTGTAGGGATGATTGTGAGGTTTGGAAAATCTCTTGCAAAAAGTTCTGCCATCGCTGTTCCTCTAGGGAGGGCGATGGAAGCTTTTATTGTCCCAATATCTTCAATATAATCATTTTCAATCCTCCCTACTAAAACATTGGGATCATTAAACAGTGGTTCGGTAAAAGTAAGCCAAACTCTTCTATCTGGGGTGTCATTTAAAAAACTCATAATATCGCATTTACGAGATTTTGAAAACTCCAAACTTTCATCCCAAGTTTTTACAACAACAAGTTTGATTGGTGTACCCAGTTGCTTTTGCACTAAAGCAATTAAATCAGCAGAGAGTCCGATATGTTTCCCATTTTCAATTTTTTCAAAAGGATACCAATCGGGATCTACACACATAGTGATAACTTTTTTCTTTTCAAGATAGATTTTTTCATCTTTTGAAAGTTCCAATGAAAATAAAAAAGAGGTTAGAAAGATAAGGGTAAAAGCGATTTTCATTGAGTGATTCCTTTTGGTATTGTAATAGTGAACAATGCTCCATTATTTTGATTGTCTACTTTGATTGTTCCACCAAATTTTTGGGTTAGGATGATATCTAAGATATGAAGCCCCATTCCGCTATTTGTATTTTTTGTGGAAAAATGGGGTTTAAATATCTCATCTGTTTTGCCTTGTATTCCACCACCATTATCACTGTAGCAAATCTCCACATATCTATCATTTTGAGCCACTTTTATCCAGATGGATGGATTGCTTATTTGCCCCTTTTCGAACTCATCAATACTATTATCTAGCAAAGTCATAATGATTTGTAAAAAAGAGATTCTTTGTCCCATAAGGGTTATTTCCTTTTCACATTGCACCTCACAAGAGATATTGTAAGAGAGAATTTTATACTGATACATTGAGAGGATATGGTCTATCTCCTCTTTTATTTTGATTGGTATTGCTACTCCATCATTTTTATAAAATCCATTAAAAAGATTGATAGTTTGGCTCATAAACTCTATTGTGTAGCCCAGTTTTGGAGCCATTTTTAAAAATTCATCTTTGATTGTTTCCTCTTTACCTAGAAGTTTGAGGGTATTAAGGTACATAATTTCAGAAGATAAAAAAGATAAAGGTTGTTTCCATTGGTGGGAGATATTTCCTATAATTTTTCCATAATCTGTGTATTGTTTCTCTTGCATCCAAAGAATTTGCCCCTCTTCTAGCTCCTCTTTCATCTTTTTGATTTTTGCATGCAGGGCTAAAGAGAAAAAAATCATCTCAAAAAAGACACCAAAAGGGATAATAAGATGGGAAATCATCGAGAAATTTACCTCTCCCTTGAGTACAAAAGAGATATACATAACTGCCAAGAGATAAATCCCCTCACCAATAATAATATATCCAGCTCCCTCTATCTTTTTCCAATACCCCCAAATGGCAATGATAAAAATAACAAGACAATTTAAAAAGGAAATATTGAGATACCCAACCGAATAATCGATGAAAAATGTTTCATTTACGAGATATCCATAACTAAAAAGGGCAAAATAGAGTAGGGCTATGATTTTAAAAAGGGATAAAACTCTATAAAAAAATCGATTTGTTTTTTGAAGATGAAAAAATTTTTCAATAAAAAACATCAAAAAAATGAGCATAAAAATGGGAGCAAGCCAAGTGGTGGCTGTCAAAAAATCAAGCCCAAGCCCAATATCTAAAAAATAAAACACACCATTGACTGCAAAAATAAACCAAAGAACAAAAAAACTTTGGATGATATAGTATAAAAATGAAGACTCTTTGAGGGTGAGATAAATATTAAAATTATAAATCATCAAAGCGATGATAATCCCACCAAATATCCCTAAAATTATATTTTCTATCCCATTGATATAGCCATAATAAGAGGGGGTAAATATCTCAAAGTACAAATCCATACTCCCCAAAGAGGAGTATTTTGAGATAAGAGTTAGTTCCTCATTGGGTAAGATAGTAAGAGAGAAAACACTTTTTGTTGCAAGCATATCTTTTGTCGATTGTTTTCTTTTATCTCCAAGGAGAATTGTTTTTTTGAATTGATCTTTTTCATCGTAGATGGCAACATCGATATAATCTGTCCCTGAGCGTATATTTCTTAAAATCATCCTCAAAGGTTCATTTGAACTATTCTTTATCTTTGATTTTGTCCAAAAAATACTATGGGTGTATGAGGTTTTGATTTGTGATGAAGAGTTCTTAAAACGATTGAAGAGGATATCTTCATTTGAATATTTTCTTTCACTATCTTCTATTGCTATTTGAGTGTTTATTGTGGTAGAAAATTTTGTATCGGTATCAATTATAAGGGTACTTGCATCTAAAAGCAAAGTAAAAAGGAGAAAAAATAGAGCCCTTATCATCGAATCATATATCCAACATCAACGATAGTTTCAATCACATCTTCCCCTATTTTTTTTCTAAGTTTATAAAAACAGTTTCTTACCACACTATCATTTGTAAGTGGTTCAAAAAGGGAGTTGACTACTATATCTTTCCCTACCAATTTCCCTTTGTTTGTCACTAAAAGCTCTATGATGGAAAGCTCTCTTTTGGTTAGTGGGATAACCTTTTCGTCTTTATAGAGTTCTTTTGCTGAAAAACTGTATTTCAGAGTTTCTGTGAGGGTTACCTCTAGAAGATTGTGGTGGTTTAGTTTAGAATAGGCTAAAAATAAACTCTCTATAATTTTGATTTCATTGAGTGGTTTTTCGATGTAATCAACAGCCTTTATCTCGATAGCATTCATCAATTTTTCTTTTTCACTATAGGCACTAGCAATAATGATAGGGATATTTGGTGAGAGTTTTCGTATCTCTTTTGCTGTTTGATACCCATCAAGATTGGGCATCATATAGTCGGTAAAAACCACTTGGATATTCTCTTTTTGAAATATCTCCAGCCCCTCAATCCCATCTTTGGCAACAAAAAGCTTCCCAACTATCATCTCCAAAGTTTTAGCAACACTTCCCCTTTGAGCATCTTCATCTTCTATATAAAGGAGGTTTATTTTTTTTAAGAGTTCTACATCGTGCATCGTTTGACCTAAATTGTATCTATATTTTTTATATCAAATGATTGTATCAAAAAAGATATGAATGTTTCAATGTTCATATTCGTAACACTGTTTTAAAAGTTATCTCCTAGAGCAATCAAGATAAATACAGTCATTATTTTTATAAAAAATCTCAAATTTTTTTCTTTATTTTAGGATTTTAACTACATTTTTCCAAAAAAATAGAAAATATTTCTCAAAAACTCCAAACCGTGACACGAGAATGATACTAATCTTGTACAATTTCAATCGCTCTTAAAATAAAGGATTTTAAAATGAACGAATGGAATATAAAAGAAGCCAACTGCAAAATAAAAGCATTTAGTGTTGGACTAGTGTTTGGAATAGCTCTAGTTCTTCTTTTTGCTTGGGATAAAATCGTTTCCATTCATTAATGTAGAAAAAGAAGGAAATATGGAAAAAGAATTTTATATAAGTGTTACCCTTGATGAGAAAGGGGAAATTTTAGATTTTGAATCAACTATAGATGGTTTGGAGTATGACAAAAGTGAAGTTATTGGAAAAAGCTGGTTTGATATATTTATCGAACCAAATGACCAAAATAAAGTTTTAAAACTTTTTCAAGATAATTTTTATAGTGATGATTTACTCAATAAAAATTTGTGGCAACATATAACAGATATCAAAACAAAAGATGGAAATCATAAACTTATCGATTTTGAAAATACAATTTTAGTATACAATAATGGGAAAAAAGCATTGTATTCAAAAGGGATAGAACACTTTACACAAAGAATAATGTAAAGGTGATTCACTTGGTAACACCTGTTTTTTGATAAGTATTATTTAATACAAGAAACAACTGACCCTTCCACTAACACTCTCTTTTGAGAAAGTGAGCTTTATGAACAAATTACAAAAAATTTCAAATCTTTTTTCCCTTATTATAGCCATCTTTATAAAAAAATTACAAAAATGCTACCAAAAAACCCGAACCGTGACACGAGAATGATACGAGTTTTGTAAAATTTTGCTAATTGTTTTGTTTGGCTTCAGATAAAACAAACATATTTTAGAAAAAAGGAAACAGTATGAGATATATTCCAGAGTTTGGTTCACGATTTCGTATCTTAAAAGGTGGGAAGATTTCCCTTGTGGTATCGGCTTTGTTGGTCGGGAATTTGATGGTGAGTGAGGTGGAGGCAGCTCAGGATAATATTCTTCCTGTAGTGACGAGTACACCAACTAATACAACTTTTAAGGTGGGCAACTCTTTTAGTTATACACCAACGGCAACTGATGCAGATGGGGATACTCTTTCGTGGAGTGTAGATGGGACAACCAAACCAGGTTGGTTGAATGTTAATAATATCACTAGTGGTAATTTTGATGTTGTTGGAGTAGCTGGTTTGAGTGATGGTGCAGTGGCATATAATGGACTTGTATTGGACACGGACAATATTCCTTATATAGCTTATCAAGATAATGCTAATAGTTATAAAATTACTGTTAAAAAATTAAATGGTACAAATTGGGAAACTGTAGGAGTAGAAGGTTTTAGCGAAGGACAACCATACGATTTAAGTATAGCGATTGGAAGTGACAAAGTACCGTATGTAGCATATAGGGATAGTGGTCTTTCAGGTAAAGCAAAAGTAAAAAAGTTTGATGGGACGAGTTGGGTTCCTGTTGGAACTCTTGGATTTAGTAGTAATACAGCTGGAAGTATCAAAATAGCACTTGATGGTGATAATAACCCTTATGTAGTATATCAAGATGGAAGCAACACAAAAGCAACCGTACAAAAATTTACTAATAATGCTTGGAGCATTGTAGGAACTGCTGGTTTTAGTACTTCTGCTATATATGGTTGTACAATAGCATTTGATCGTCAAAATACACCTTATGTAATGTACTACAATAATCCAAATAAAAACTTTACAGTACAAAAATGGAATAACTCAAATTGGGAACTTGTAGGAAATGATAATTTTGGTACCGCAAATTCGACTGTAATGATGATAGTATTTGACAACAATAACATCCCTTATGTAGGATATCTTCCAAGTGTCGGTGGTTCTAGCAAACTTACTGTTAATAAATTGAATAATTCTAATTGGGAACTCGTAGGAGATAATGCTTTTACATCAGCTAGTAGATTTGGTATAGCATTTGACAGTACAAATAATTTATATGCTACCGATTCTGGAGGAAATGTATTTAAGTTTAATAGTAATACTTGGGAAGATATCGGAAGTGACTATGGAGTAAATGGTCAGATTGTCGACCCAGCAATGGCTTTTGATAGTAATGATAATATGTATATAGTATATGGTGATCATAGTGCTGGAATAAGTGGGAAAGCAACAGTCAAAAAATATACAAGCGAAACTACTTTTAGTTTAAATGGTACACCAACAACAGGTACTTATAATGTAAATCTTACAGTAACAGATGGGACAAATGAAGTAGATTATAGTTTTCAAATAACTGCGATGGCTGATGTTGCTCCAACTATCACAAGTACGCCAATAACTACAATAGCTAACGGTGCAGAGTATAGTTACACTATCAAATCATCAGATGCAAATGGTGATAAAATGATTTTTACAGCTGTAACGATACCTGATAGAATGCTTACTTTTACTCAAACTACAAGAGAACTATTTACACAGTATGATATAGTAAAAAATGCAAATAATATTGTTGCATTAAGCGATGGGACTATGTATGTAGCAGGGGGTAAACTTTACAAAATTGCTCCAGATAAAACAGTCACTAGTTTATATGATAACTATACTTTTGGTTTATCATTGGATGCACAAGGTAATCTTTATACTGTTGACACTAATGGACTTCATAAAGTAGTTAAAATAAATCCAACTACGAATGCTAATGAAATAATATACACTGCTGTCTCAGGTACTTATGATGAGTATTATGGAGGTTTAATTGTAAATAATGATGGTAGTATCTATGTTGCTGATATAGGAGCTGGGACAAATCATCAAAAAATCATTAAAATTACAAATGGGGTAAAAACAAATTTTATCACGGGATTTACTTCTCTAAAAAAAATAGCTAAAGATAGTGCAGGTAATATCTTTGCTTTAGATGGTAGTTCATTGAAAAAATATGATAGCAGTGGAGCTTTAATTGAAACAAAAACATTAGATAATGGTACATATAAATCTTTAGTTATTGATAGCAATGACAATATATATATTGCAGACGGAAATGGGAATAAAATCATATCAGTTTCAAAGGATTTGAGTATAGTAAGAACTGTGAGTAACTTAAGTACTACTTACATTCAAAATGCAGGTCCAGTAAGAACGATAGGAATAGGGAGTGATGGAGGGCTTTTTGCAACTGATGACCATCATATGTTTAAAGTGATTACTGATACGGCAACACTTACTGGAATGTTTCGTGTAGATGGTGTATATCCTGTAAGTATCAAAGTTTCAGATGGTGTCAATGAAATATTTCATGATTTTAATATTACAGTTGGAACAGTAGATACAACAG
The DNA here is from genome assembly GCA_945883785.1 of Helicobacter pylori PMSS1. Taxonomy (GTDB): domain Bacteria; phylum Campylobacterota; class Campylobacteria; order Campylobacterales; family Arcobacteraceae; genus CAIJNA01. The sequence continues at coordinate 5,968 of CAMCYD010000066.1, read as the reverse complement.
CACCAACAGCAACTATTACACTAAATGATAGTGCTTTAAGTGTAGGTGAAAGTGCAACGGTAACTATTACATTTAGTGAAAATGTTACTGGATTTACAGTAGATGACTTAACAGCACAAAATGGAACATTTTCAAACTTTGCACAAAGTTCATCTGATGCGAAAGTCTATACAGTAACTTTTACACCAACAGCAAATACTACAGCCACTACAAATGCAATCACTCTTGCAAATAGTTATACAGATAGTGCTACTAATACTGGGATAACTGCAACAAGTGGTAACTATAGTGTGAATACGGTTGCTAGTAATACAGGTGGAGATAATGATAATACGGACAATCCAGATGATAATAATACAGGTGGTGGTGATACGACAACTCCAACAACACCAGTAGATACAACCCCACCAACAGCAACGATTACTCTTAGCGATAGCACATTAACAGCAGGGGAAAATGCGATTGTCACTATTACATTTAGTGAAGAGGTTAAAGGATTAGAACTTTCTGATTTCACTGTAGCAAATGGGACACTTTCAAATCTAGCAAAAAGTACAACTGATGCGAAAGTCTATACAGCGATATTTGTACCATTTATAAACAAATCAGTAAACACAAATGGAATAACTTTAAAAAATAGCTATACAGATATGGCAAACAATACAGGTACGGCATCATTAAGTGCTAACTATACTATCAATACTTATCCAGTTATAGATGCAAATAAAGAAGCGGTATCAAAAGCACTTCAAACTCTTGTGATACCTACAAATATCAACTGGGTGACTTCAAATCTTACCCTTCCATCAACTGTAACTGGAAGCACTGCAACTATCTCATGGACAAGCTCAAAACCTACAGTAGTGGGAACTTATGGAGCGGTGACAAATGGGGGAGTAGTAACTCAAGGAAGCAGTACTGATACTTATGTAATCATGACAGCGACTATCACAAGTGGTAGTGTAATAGTGAAAAAACCATTTACGATTTTTGTACCAAAAGCAGCAGCTACAACAACAGAGCAAACAAAAACAATCACAGAGAAAATCTCTATAGCAGATGCGGTAGGTACAACTCAAACAGCTACAGCTATCACTGACGATATCAATGTAACAGCATGGACTACAAATACTCCAAGTGGATTTACAACGACCATCATAAGTGATAAGCCTACCATTATCTCAAATGCTGGAGATGTTACTCGTTCAACAACTACAGACGAGGTAGTTACATTGACTATCAGAACTGTAGATGATGCTGATGCTACAAAATACACAGAAAAAACTATCACAGTAGTGGTAAAAAAAGAGGTTGAAAATACAAACACAGCAAAACTAGCAGAAGCAAAAGAGATTTTAAGTTCAGATATTATCGCAAATGATAATCTCAACCTAAACGATATCACAAAAAATCTAACACTTCCAACTACTCTAGGTGAAGCAACTGTTGTATGGACAAGTTCAAATGAAGATGTTATTTCAGATACGGGAGTAATCACTCCAAAAGGAAGTGATGTAGTAGTGACACTCAAAGCAACTATTACGGTTGGCGGTGAAACTATTGTAAAAGAGTTTGTAGTAAAAGTTCCTGCAGTTGGTACAGATACAGCTTCAAAATTAGCAGAAGCAAAAACTATCACTACAACATTTGAAAACAAAGATGTAGATACTACAACAAATACAGACAAAGTAGTTTCAACAGTGACATACAAAAAAGCGGATAACTCAACAGTTGACCAAAAAGTAGATATCAAAACAGATATCTTTACAAGTGATATCACAACTGGTACAAGTGGAGAAGTTATCACTACAATTGCTCCAAAACCATCAACAACTACACCAAACCAAATCCAAGAGATAAAAGTGGTGCAAAATCCAAATGGTACATCGACAAACAATGTGACTATCAAAGATAGTGAAGGAAACAGCAAAACAACATCGCTCAACTTTACCCCAACCAATGTAAACCAAGAGTACAAAGACGATGGAAGTGTCGAAATCAATATCATCCCAGATGTGACAACAGCCAAAAAATCACAAATTTTAGTAAATCCAAATGGAACTATTACAAATACAATACTTGATGACAATAATGTATCATTGGTTAGTTCAACTACGCAGATTCAAGATGCGAGCCTTTTTGTAGGGGCTGATGGAAATGTCACTATGGAGACAGTTGTCGCTACAACTTTAAATAATGAAGATACAACAGCAACAATCACAACAACATCTTCAAGCACAAAAGTAGAAAGTTCAACAAAAGTGGGAGAGGCTGAAGTTAAATCGAGTGCAGATGTAACAACAGGTACGATGCTTAGTCAAAATATTACAAGTGGTGGAGATGTGGAGATCACAGCTACTAACACAGCAGGTGGAAGAAGCAAAAAAATCAAAACAACAGCACAAGCAACCACGACACATACCGTGACAAATGGTGAACTTAATACAACAGCATCATTTGATACAGCAGGACTCAATATCACTTCAAATATTGGGACTGACAATATCACTACGGTAGTGGATACAAATGAGACTTATCCAGCAGGAACCACTCTTGTAGACAATGAACTTTTCGAGGGTGTAGTTATCACAAATGATGATGGGACATCACAAACGAAGTTTAGAATCACAAATACAGTGACGGGTGCTCAAAGATATGTTGATTCTACAGTTGATGCAGCTACATCGCTTCCACAAGGGACAGATTCTACTATCAAGCTTGTAGATGGAAAACTGGTGATTGAAAACAAACAAACAACAACAAGTAAAACAACACTAAAAATAGGAGTAGCAAATGACAATAACTAAAAAAATAATCATAGGAATATTTACAGCTTTGAGCATTACGCTCCTTGCTGGGTGTGGTGGAAGTGATAATGCAGACTTTGAAAATGCAAATGGTACAGATATACAAAATTGTACAGATGGCAATACAACAGTTACAGCAGGACAAACGATAGAGATTGATGAAAATTCAGAATATATACTGACACACAACCAAGATGGTACAAAAACGATTTGTATCACGACTGGTAGTGGAACGATTTACTAAGGAGTGATGATGAAAAAAATAGTAACAACAGCTTTATTATTGGCTACTTCAACGATGTTTGCAACAGAAATAGGGCTCAATATCGGTAGTTCAAATATGGACTATGACACATCAAATGTGATTTTGGGGACAACTCCAGATAAAAATCTTAGAAATTATGAGATTTTTGGTACTTTGGAAGGGAAACTTCCAAAAGCTCTCCAAACATATCTCTCTTATACTCAAAATAGAAGTGGTACCATAGAAAATCAATTTGTTTTAGTAGGGGCAAATAAAGAATATGGAGCAGGAAAAGGGAAACTCTACGCAGGTATCATTGGAGGATTTGGTGAACTCAAATGGAAATACAATCCAATCAATGGAACAACATCAGATGCAACAGCAAACTCTTTGATAATAGGTGTTCAAGGTGGTGGGAAATATGATTTGAGTGATACATTATTTGTAAACTTAAATGGAAAATATCTTAAACACAATTATGGAGCAGATTTCAACGGAGCTACAAAAATTGAGCATAAAACAACCTCAAGTGTCGCTCTAGGGGTAGGGTACAAGTTCTAATTTCCCATTTTTAAAACCTTCGGAATGTAACAAAACATAAAATGCACACAGCCAAAAGCCACCCGAAATAGGGTGGCTTTTTTATTTCTAATTTTTTCTTGAATTTATGAGTTCTTGCATTTTACGATTGTATTCATAGAAAGATACATTGTCGTAAAAAAGGGTCTAGTTTCTATCATTCCTTTTTTTATCTCGATAGCCTCAAAACCAAATTGAGTATAAAAGTTTATAGCATTTTCTTTTGCATCTACCACTATACCAATACAGCCAAATTTTTCTTTTTGTTCTATAGACAACTTAAGGGCAAGTTTCAAAAGAGATTTTCCGATTCCTCTCTTTTGATATCGCTTATCTACAGCTAGTCTTGAGATTCGTAAAATTGGCAAAGGGTATTTGGGAAGTTTTTGTGACATTTTTTCATATTCATCTATTTTGATACTTGTAGCACTTATTGTGATAAAGCCTATGATGATATTATCTATCGCAGCGACATAAGTTGAGCCGATATAGTGTTTAAATTGATTTTGTGAAGCATAGTTTTTAAAAAAATCATCAAGATAAAACTCACCACTTTCAAAATGCTCTTTTATGTCATCTTTTGTAAGAGCTCTTAATGTTATATTCATATTATTGTAAAAGCTCTTTGAGTTTTTGGGTTGGTTCATTGGTATATAAGGATTCTATCTTTTTATAAGTCTCTTCTGCAATCGTAATATCACTTGGGATTATTGTATTTGACGGAAGTTCACTTAGTGCATAGAGATAATAACTTATAGCATTTTCTATCAAAAATCCTTTTTTCATACCGTTATTTGACGAATATGCTTCAAGTCTATTTTTGACATCATCTTGTATATATGCAGATATTTGGACTGACATTTTAATCTCCTCATATTTTTCTACCATTATATAGAAAAAAATATATTAAATCAATATATTTTACGAATATTTAATAAAAATAAACCACCACTAAAAGATTAAAATATTTCCTATCTCGATTAGTTATCTTTTAAATTTCTAATATCACAAACAATCAGCTTATTCTTGTGCTTGCACTCTCTGTGAGAAAGTTAGCTTTACGAAAATCTTTCACAAATTTCATAAATTCTTTTTCCCTTATTTTAGGGCTTCACAACCACTTTTTCAAAAAATATTTCAAAAAACCCCAAACCGTGACACGAGAATGATATTGGTTTTGTAAAATTATCACGAATAAATTTTACACTTGCTCATTGAATTTATCAAAGAAAACTACACAAAATCCCTACATCAAAAGAGTTGATTATCCTTTGATGTAGTCTTTTAGTGTAGGTGGCAAACAAACAACACACAAACTAGTTGTATCTTTTTTGTTTAGGGCATTGATAAAACACCTTATTCAAGCCGTTTTATCAATCATTGGCATTCAAATATTCAGTCTAAGGGCTTCACATTTGAATCGGGCAGTGTCTGGGTGGCTACACCCCGACCCCATTCACTTGTGGACGACTTTTTCTATTAGCATAGAATCGCCCACCAGTTCAGTCCTTTTTTTCAAATCGAAAAATCATCTCCCAGATGTTTTCTTCTTCTTTGAAAAATCGCATTGCGATAAAAAAACTTGCTACTAGCAACTTTCTTTTACCTTATGCTAAGTCCTTACACTTCAAGTGAATGGGGTCGGATTGGCACAATTCATAACGAAATCAGAGATTTCTATTCATTGGCATCCAGACACTGCCCAACTCCCCCAAAGAAATCGAAAATAATCCTTTTGGATTATTTCTCTCATCTTCTTTGACCCCTCTTTTCGGAGGGGTTAATATAAAGGACACTGCTATTATTTCTTTTCTTTTACATATTCCGAAAATGTAAACACTGTTTCTAATAGAAAATTATCATCACTAGAATAAACATTATTAGAAAATTCTTCTTCCTCTTTATACAATAATTGTTCAATTTTATAAGTTATTACCATAAAAAATATCCAATCTGCCAAATTCATAAAAGTTACAGAGAGAAAAATGATTGTAAATATTTTATATTGAAATGGATCACTAAATAAGAAAAATGCTGTCCACAAGATTATAAAAAATATTAAAGATATTGAACTAATTATCTTATTAGAATTAAATTTTTGATAAATAACCAGTAATGATAATTTCTTATTTCTATTTTTCAGTTGATGCACTACACCTCTTAATACGAAATATTGTTTAAATAAAATGAGGCGAATTCGCATAGTAAAGGAATACCCTTAAAAATTAGTTGATCTTTTTATTTCAAATTTTGTTCAAATCAAGACCTAGATACAATAAACAATCAACTACTAAAGTTTAAGGAATTATCTGTGAAACACAAACATCTAAGTCTTGAA
>CAMCYD010000065.1 GCA_945883785.1 Helicobacter pylori PMSS1 | reverse complement strand
AAAATTGTAAATAAAGATTCAATAGTAGAATCAACTGAAAAAATAGAAAACAATCAAGAAACATTTACATACAATATCACTCAACCAAAAGGTGATTTTTTATTTGTAATGGATGATTCTGGAAGTATGAGTGAAGAGCAGTCCGCTGCCGTTAATGCTATTGGAAGGACTTTTGCCTTATCAACAAGTAGATATGATTTAGATTGGAAGGCAACGGTCATAGGAACAAGTTATAATAATACTTATTCAACTTTATTATCAAATCCTTCCTTCAATGATGTTAACAAAACAAAACAGCAGCTATTATTAGGAACGGGTGGAAGTGGCACGGAAAAAGGTCTAAACAGGGCATATTATGTTTTAAATAACAATTTAATATCTACAAGAGAAAATTCAAGTTTAACCGTTGTTTATATTTCTGATGAATTCTGTCATTCAAGTTTAAGTGATATTGGATTGGTTGGTAGTGATTTGACTAATTCATATTTCGTTCAAAATGGTCTTAGATTAAATGCTATTATCCCTGAATCTGGAAATTATGAGGAAGGTAATTTAAGAACTGATGACTTAGCTTATAAAATGGCAGTGGCAACTGGTGGTGATGTTGCAAACTTAAGAAATTATGTTTCAGGTTACGACCAAATGATGGACTCAGCAGTAAGATATGCAGTTGCTAAAAATTCTCCAATTAAACTTGCATATCCTGCGATTGCATCATCAATCACGGTTCATAAAAATGGAGAAAAAGTTACAAATTGGGAATATGACCCATCAGAAAAAGCGATAGTATTTCCAGCAGCTTATGCTCCAGATAGTGAAGATAATATCACGGTAACATATAGTTATTTAGATTATTCAGATATGGTAAGAAGTGCTAAAATTGCATTTGAAGCATTGAATGATTCAGCAAAACGAACTTATACGAATAGTGATGTTAAGATAACTTATAATCCATCTACACCACTCGCACCAATCGCAGATCAAGATCAAACTTATACCGTAACAGCAACACTAAGTAAAAATGGCTATAGTGAAACTTCAACATTTAGTGAAACAGTAAAAGCTGCAGATTTTTATACAGTCTCAAATACTAGCTGGCTTGATAACAATGGAACTTATGTTTCTCAAAATACAGCAAGTGGTAGCAGTGCAACTTTAGAAGTGAAAGCATTGAAAAATACTACATTGTTTATTGATTTTAAAGATGCAAACTACGACACTTTAACAATTTATAAAAATAATGTACAAATAAATTCTTTGAGTACTAATGGTAGTATTGATATAAATGCTTCTGCAAATGATGTGATGAAATTTGTACATTATAAATATTATTCTAGTTCAGTAGCTGATTACAATACAACTGTTAGTATTTATATAGAGCAACAACAAAGAGATAGAGTATCACAAGCTAAGATAGCTTTCGATGCTTTACCAAATAATCAAAAAAGAGCCTATACCCTTAGAGGAGTCAGTGTAAGTTTTGATAAAACAAAAGCAGTGCCATTAGCAGATCAAAATCAAACTTATGATGTAACTGCTACTTTTAGTGCCGCTGGCTATAGTGAAACTTCGACATTTAGTGAAACAGTTGTAGCGAATCCAAATGATTATGAAATAACATCAAACTCATCAGCTACACCATGGCTTCAGTCAGGAAGTACTTTCACTTCACAAAATCATAACAACTCTACAAGTAGTTCAATTATTATGAACATTATAAGAGATACTACCATTAACTATAGTGTAAGTAGTGAGAGTAGTTATGATTATCTTTATATCTATATAAATGGGGTATCTGCATATTATAGCGGAACTCAAAGTGGTACAAAATCGCTTAAAGCAGGTGATGCTGTAGAGTTTAAATACTACAAAGATGGTGGTGTATCTTCAGGTACGGATACTGCAACAATTACTTTTCAATAATACTTTAAATTTACTACTAAAGATTTTATTCTTTAGTAGTAAAACAATCTAAAAACCAAACCCAACTCCTCATCACATCATTGCTTCGTTGGAGCTTCTTGACTTGCTACCGTAAGTCTATGAATTTCCGTCTTGTACTGGCGCTTCATCTTAAACTCTTTTTAGTATTAGCTTATTATTCGATTTGATATTATCACTTAATTTAGAGAAATTTAAGAAAGAAAAGATATAATTCTTCTCTTTTTTGGAGGCATAGCAAAGTGGCTAATGCATTGGATTGCAAATCCTTGATCCCCAGTTCGACCCTGGGTGCCTCCTCCAGATATACTTCCATAAACACCCACATAAGTCTTCAAAACCACTATAAAATAGATGTTTTTGGTTTTCATAAGTCCACATAGTCCTATATAAAATTACATACTTCTTGCAACTCATATAGCTGTCAAAAAATAACCTTTAGTTTGTTTTGGAATAGCTATAGATACCTTTTTTGGTCCCTTTTCCATAAAAGCATTTGCACTAAGTGTCTCCAGCTAATTAAACTCTTTTTAGAGATTAATTAGCTGGAGACACTTATATTGAAAGACAGTTTTTTAAAAAGTTAAAAAATTGAGTTTAGAAGATGTTGGTTTGCTCGATTGGTTGAATTCGTAAGTGGCTTTATATATTAAATTCTTTATTGCTTCGCTTTGTAACATTGAAATCATTTTATAATTTTTTCAATTTATTTTAAACAAATTTTTTAGTGTTTTTGTGTTAGTATCAACAAAATTTATAATTCAAGGAAATTAGATGAGTATTTCTATACATAAATATGATGTTGTTATAGTTGGTGCTGGACTCGCTGGTTGTGCCGCTGCTAGAGAAGTGAGTGCTGCTGGGCTAAGTGTCTGTGTGCTTACTAAACTTCATCCATTAAGAAGTCATAGTGGAGCAGCGCAAGGTGGTATTAATGCTGCTTTAAGTGCAGAAGATAGTATAGAGCTTCATGAATTTGACACAGTAAAAGGAAGTGATTATTTGGGTGATCAAGATGCAATTCGGCTTATGTGTAGCAAAGCTCCTGAAACTATTAGATGGGCTGAACGAATGGGAGCTGTTTTTAGTAGAAACAGTGAAGGAAAAATTGCTCAAAGACCATTTGGCGGACAAAGTAAGCCGCGAGCTTGTTATGCAAAAGATAGAACTGGTTTGACGCTTTTACAAACAATTTATGAACAAGCTCATAGAGATGGTGTTGAATTTAAAGATGAATATTATGTTGCTGATTTACTGTACAAAGATGGAAAAGTCAATGGTGTTTTTGCCTTTAATTTGGTGGATAGTACACCTATGATATTCAATGCAAAAGCCGTAATGTTCGCAACTGGTGGATACGGAAGAGCATTTAAAATAAACTCAAATGCTCATGCAAACACAGGTGATGCACTTAGCATTGTGGCTCGTCATGGACTTCCTTTGGAAGATATGGAATTTGTACAATTTCATCCAACTGGAATAGCTGGAAGTGGGGTGCTTATCTCTGAAGCTGCAAGAGGTGAGGGCGGTATTTTATATAACTCTTTAGGGGAAAGATTTATGACTAAATATGCTCCAAATAAGCTTGAACTGGCTAGTAGAGATGTTGTTAGCCGTGCGATTACTCAAGAGATTTTAGAAGGACGAGGATGTGGTATTGATAAAGACCATGTTATGATTGATCTTACGCATTTGGGTGAAAAATTAATTATGGAAAAACTTCCAGAACTTAGAGATTTGGCTATCACATTTCTTGGGCAAGATATGATAAAAGAACCCATCAGTATCGCTGCAACTGCTCATTATAGTATGGGCGGGATTCCTGTTGATATAAATGGTCATGTAAGAAAAGATACAAAAACTCTAGTTGATGGATTTTATGCAGCTGGTGAATGTGCTTGTGTAAGTGTTCATGGGGCAAATAGGCTTGGAGCAAATAGTGTTCTTGAGGCATTATTTTTTGGAAGACATGTTGGTGAAAATATTGTAAAAGATTTGAAAAACAATCTTATTCATTTTATAAATGCAAAAAGTATAGATGCGGATGTAATTTTGGCAAAAATTGAATCAATTAGGGCATCAAATGGAAACGAAAGAGTTCCGGCCTTAAGGGAAGAATTACAACAATCAATGACCGAAAATGCTGGTGTATTTAGAACAGAAAAATCACTTTTAGTCCAAAAAGAAAAATTGCGAGAGTTAAAAAAGAGATTTAATAATGCAAGAATAGATGATAAGTCAAAAGTCTATAATACTGATTTGCAAGAGGCTATCGAACTTAGCCATATGCTTGATTTTTCAGCATTCATTGTGGAGGGTGCAATTCTTAGAAAAGAGAGTAGGGGAGCTCATTATAGGGAAGAATATCAAACAAGAGACGATATCAATTTCTTAAAACACACAATGAGCTACATGGACAAAAATGGAGATATAACTACTGAATATATGGATGTAGTTTTGGGTCATCATGAATTAGCAGCAAGAACATATTAGGAGCCTACAATGAAAGATACAAAACAATTAACAATTAAAGCTTTTAGATTCAATAAAGAGACCGATTATTTACCACATTATGATACTTTTACTATGGATGTAAGTCAAGATGAATTAGTATTGGATGTAATGAACAGAATTAAATGGGAATATGATGGAAGCTTCTCTTATAGAAGAAGTTGCCGACATGGAATTTGTGGTTCGTGCGCTGTTAAAGTAAATGGCAAAGCAACTTTGGCTTGCAAAGATAGAGTGCATGATTTGGTTGCTATTTTTGGTGATGAACTTATAATTGATCCTCAAGATAAAAGAAGAGCATATAAAGATATGGTTATTGATAAATCAGATTTTTGGAGCAAATATGATTCTGTACAACCGTATCTCGTGGCTAATATTGATCAACATCCTAAGGCAGAAAATATTGTAACTGTTCATGAAAATGAAAAAATTGATGAAGCTGACTATTGTATTCAATGTGGAAGTTGTTATTATTCATGTCCAGCTGTAATGGTTAATAAAGATTTTGTAGGACCAGCAGCACTTGTAAAAGCTTGGAGATTTAATGCGGATACTAGAGATACCGCAACTCTTTCAAGACTTGAAGCATTACAAGAGATTGGAAGTGGTATTTGGGATTGTGTAAAATGTAACGAATGTGCTGATGCTTGTCCAAAAGAATTGAGCCCAATCGATAAAATCACAAAACTTCATCTCCAAACATTTGAAAAAGGTCTTGCTAGAGATAATGTTGCTGTTCGTCATGCAGTTGGATTTAAATGGTCTATTCAAAAACATGGTATCCTTGATGAGGGTGAACTTGTACGATATAGCGAGGGGAATATTGGTGTTATGAAACATATCCCTGAAGCTATTTCGATGTTTGCAAAAGGGAAAATTGTGATGCCTTGGAATATGCCAAAATCAAAAAATCTTGCTGAAATCAAAAAATTAGTTGAATCTTGTTCAACTGCGAAATTCTAGGAGTAAAAAAGATGGAAAAATTAAAATATGCCTTATACACAGGTTGTACAGCTAGAGAATCTACTCCTGAATTATTAAAATCAACAATGGCAATTGCAAATAAACTTGGGATTGAGCTTGTGCTTTTGGATGAAGCGAGTTGTTGCGGAGCAAGTCACTTACAAGATTTTGATGACACACTCTCTTTAGTTTTAAATGCTAGAAATATCTGTTATGCTGAAAAATTGGGACTAACAATGGTAACGATTTGTAATACTTGTCAATTAAATACAAGTTTAACAAAAGAAAGGCTAGATAGTGACCCAGAACTCAAAGCAAAAGTAAATGCAAAATTGGCCGAAGTTGGACTAGAATACAAAGGGACAAGTGAAGTAAAACACTTTTTATATGCACTTCAAGATGACTATGGATATGATAAAATCGCATCACAAGTGACAAACCCTATGGACGATATCAATATCGCTTCTTTTTATGGTTGTCATAATATCAGACCAAGTCGTTTGCAGCACAAAAACAATGGTGGAGAAAACTCTTATAAACCAGTTTCTTTGGATAATTTAGTAAAAGCTCTAGGTGGAAATGCGGTAGAGTATGAGTCAAAAAATAAATGTTGTGGTTTTCATGTTGAACTTCAAAATCCAGTAACGGCAAATAAACTAAGTTCAATTGCTATGATGGATGCGATTGATAACAATGCTGATATGATAGTGACACCTTGTCCATTGTGTCATCTTAGAATGGATGTGCAACAACACAATATCTCAAAACAAGCAGGAAGAGATATCAGTATTCCAGTATTACATCTTCCTCAAATGGTTGGAATTGCTCTTGGGATTAGCCCAAAGGAGCTAGGACTTAATCATAATGTTACTCAAAAAGGACTTGTAAAATAATCCACGGATACTTCATTTAATAGAAATATTGAGTGGAGTTGATTTGTTAGATACTCACTTTATACTCAGGTTATAAAGGATTAAGCCTCTTCTATATCGGCTGGACCAGTTTGATAAAATGAAAGATAAAATAAAATATAGCCAGATTCAAGTGGTGTCCAGATAAGTTGCCCCTGTAATTCCAATTCAGTGCTAATTTTTGAGACTTCATTATCAAACTTTTTAATAACATCAGAAACTTTACTTTGGACAGTAGTGTATCCAATATTGTAGATGTACTCTGGAAAAAAATCTTGATTTGCAACAACTTTGAGATCAATTTTCAAACTTAAAGCTTTAAGTAATATACCAATTTGAAGCGAATTGTATTCCGCTTTATCTAATTCGTTTAGTTTTCTAAATCTATAACCGAGAGATTTATAAGTTTTTAATTCGATTTTAATTTCATTCATAACACGAGGACTATCAATATTTTTGAAATATATTGGAAGCTTGATATCATTAACATCAAGCATTTCTGGGTCAAATTTTCTTTTTTTTAACCACACACTACTAAACATTTTTTGAACATTTGTTCCAAAACCAAGTGCCATTTTTTCTCCTATTATCTTTTTATTGCTATAAAAGTTGCGAAATTTATCCATTTAAAGATACAGTCAAATTGTTTAAATCCTGCATCTAAAATCATCTTTTTGTTCTCATCATAACTATACGGAATAAGAACATTTTCTAAAGCCTCCCTTTTTTGGGAGATTTCAAACTCACTATAACCTTGATTTTTTTTAAAATTATAATATTCATCAATAAAATATTTATTTAAAATTTTATCCTCAGTGATAACTTTTTCACTAAAAATAAAAATTCCACCATCTTCTAGACTCTCATAAATCTTTTTGATAAGTTCCTCTCTTTTGAGTGGTCTTATAAATTGAAGTGTGTAGTTTGCTATGATGAGTTTTGATTTTTGCAGTTCAATATCAAAAAAATCATCTTCTAAAAAAGTGATATCTATCCCAAAAGCTTTTGCTTTGCGAGAAGCCCTTTGGAGCATCGCAGAGGAGTTGTCTATCCCTATAAGTTCTAAGCCTACTGAGCTATGTTTTGCTAGATGAATAAGCGTTGAAGCCGTTGAACACCCAAGGTCATACACTCTATCGTTATTTTCTAAATATTTTAAACCAAAAGAGGTTGTAAGATGGAGCATCTCCTCATAAAATGGGACCGAACGACTGAGCATATCATCAAAGACGCTCGCTACCGATTCGTCAAATTCAAATTGTTTTTTTATTTTTTCTTTAAATACTTCATCTTTTTTCATAAGGAGGATTATATCGGAGTTTTGTTTAGATTTAAGAGCCACTTGCAAGTTCAAAGATTTTGAGTATGAATAGTATGATGATTGAAACTGTTTATAATCATTTGTTTGAATTTGCAAGTGGCTCTAAAGAAATCGATACAAGATTACAGCACAATATTTGAGATATTTCATCATTTTAGTCTCCCTAAAATATCCAAAGTCCTCATCTCAAACTTTGAAAATCCGTAACTATTTAGCACTTGACGGCTACAAAATTAAATTATTTATGAGTGATACCTCTTCTCGTTTGATATTTTTTTCGACTATTAAAGAGTTATTGTTTAAAATAAATGAATTATTTTTGTTAAAAGCATATTGAAATATTAAATTTTTTCTATCTTTGAGAAGCACCACTTTCCAGCTTAAATTATCGAGTACATAAATTTTGTTAAAATCATCAAGATAAAGCAAAATCATATGAAAATCTTTTTCGCCTTTTACTTTTACAACACTTAAAAACAATTGATTTTCGTTAATACCTAATTCTAGTAGAGTAAAATATTTAGCAATTACATAGTCTTCGCAATCACCAGACCCTTTTATTAAAAATTCTTTTGGTGATGACCATTCATTTGTTCCAATATCATTTTTTGGAATTATTTTATTGATAAAGAGGTTGGTTTTAAAAATTTTCATTGGAACACTAAAGGAGCGGGCTTGATATAAAAATTGATAAAAATGATTGAAGCGTCTCGCGATGATACTATTATCTGGCAAATCTTTAATGTATTCCTTTTCAATTTGAGTAAGCTCGAAAATACTTGCACTCAAAAGAAGAGGAAAAAATACTACAATGATAGTTAGCAACCTCATTTTATATATATCTCCTCAAATAGTATTATCTTTCATGAAAAGCATTTTGTTGTGTTTTTAAAATTGGTTTTAAAATAAAATCCATAATTGTTTTTTTGCCAGTGACTATATCAACACTAGCAATCATTCCTGGAATAATAGGGAGTTTTTCGCCATTTCTTTCCAAATAATTTTTGGTAGTTTGAACAAGAACTTTATAATACATTTTATTATCTTTACTATCTTTATCTTTTATACTATCTGCTGAAATTTCAACTATTTTCCCCTCTAATGCTCCATAAATTGAAAAGTCATAAGCTGTAATTTTTACAATTACTTTTAGTGTTGGATTGATAAAAGCAATATCTTTTGGGTCAATTCTTGCTTCAATAAGTAATATATCATTATCAGGAACTATTTCTAGCAAGTTGTCTCCTGACCTTACTACACCACCAATAGTATTTAAATTAATTATTTTAATAATTCCATTTACAGGAGATCTCACGACAGTTTTACTTAATTTGTCTTTATCGCTAACAAGTCTTGAAGTAATTTTTTTTAATTCTCCTTCTGTTTCTTGCATTTTTGTAGAAGATTCGGTTTTAAAATTACTTATTTTTTCATAAATCTTACTTTCGGCTTCTTCAATCGCCAATTTTGACCTAGGAATGGAAAGGGTAGTTGCTTCTAAATTACCTTTTATTTCATTGTAAGAACTTTCTGCTTTTAATAATTCAATACTTGATTTTGAACCACTTTGAACCATTTTTTTGATAGTGTCTCTTTGTTCAGCGATAAAAACTAAACTTCTTTCTAATTGTTTCTCTTTTGCAAAAATTTCTTGTAGTTCTTGTCTTTTTTGAGAAAGTTGAAATTCTAATGTATGAATAGAATTCTTGTATTCATTTACTTTATTAAAAAACAAGTCACTCTCGACTTTCATATAGTTTGAATTGCTATTGGTTAATTCTTGTGGAAAATATAACTTTGGTATACTTTGAGAAGTTGTTAAAGCTAATTCCGCATTTAATCTTGTTCTTTTAGCTAAAAGAGAAAGATAAGCTTCTTTATTTTCTTCAAGGGAAGCTTCGTATCTAACAGTATCTATTTTCATTAAAGGTTGGTCTCTTTTGACATGATGACCTTCTTTTACTAATATTTCAGAAATAATACCACCATCTAAATTTTGAATAGTTTGTATTTTATTTGCAGGAACAACAGTGCCTTGCCCTCTTACTAATTCATCAATTTGTGAAAAAGATGCCCAAAGAAGTGTTAAGACAAAAAATAAAATTATAGATAAAAAAACAGCGTCTAATTTTTTGGATGGTTTTTCATTTGCTTGACCATATAAACTATTTACGAAAAAAATATCTTGATTCATTATTTTGATTCCGATTTTAAAGAATTTAAAACTTCTAGCTTAGGTCCATCAGCAATAATTTGACCATCATGTAAAACTATAACTCTATCAACTAACTGTAAAATAGACATTTTATGTGTCATTATGAGTAAAGTCTTATCTTTGATAACTTTTTGCATATTTGATATAAATGCTTGTTCTGTTTGGCTATCCATAGAATTTGTTGGTTCATCTAACATTAACAGGTGAGGTTTTGAAATCAAAGCACGAGCCAATGTGATTGATTGTCTTTCACCACCAGACAGACCATCGCCTCGCTCCCCTACAAGTAAATCAAAACCAGCCTCATGTTTGCCTAAAAAATTATGTAATCCAGCTATTTTAGAAGCTTCTATCAAATCTTCATCTGAGGCAAAATTTTCACCAATTGTAATATTATTTTTAACTGTTCCTAAAAATAAAAATGGTTCTTGCGGAACATATCCAATAGACCTTCTTAAATCAATAGGATCTATTTGCCTTACATCAGTTCCATCATACATAATTGAACCACTTGTAGGTGTATATAAATTCATAATAAGTTTGGATAATGTTGATTTTCCTGAACCTATTTTACCAATAATTGCAACTTTTTCTCCTTGTTTAATATGAATATTAATATTTTTTAAAGCATCAAAGTTTTGATTTTTATATGAGAATGTTACATTTTTGAAGATAATATCCCCATTGAGATTTGGTCTGCTTAAATAGACTTTATCGTCTCTCTCTACTTCCATTTTCATTAATTCATCAATATTTTTAAATGATAGCATTGTTCTATCATATCTTATTATCATTGAAACAATTTGTGAAATTGGTGCTATTATTCTTCCATTTAACATAGTAATTGCAATTATTGCACCCATTGTCATTTCACCTTTTGCAGCTAAATAAACACCAATAATCACAATAACAATATTAGATAATTGTGATAAAAATGCAGTAAAGTAATTGACTATTTGTGATAAATGTTGTGACTTTTCTGAATAATAAGCTGTTTGATTGAGTGAATTCTCAAACTGAGCTTTCATTCTATTTTGACCTCTTACTGCTTTTATAATCTCCAATCCAGCTACTGTTTCATTCAGTGCAGTAAGTTTGATTTGATCCTCTTTTGCAGACTTATCAATTATTTCCTTAATAGGTTTTTGCATATACCAAGAGAATCCAAATGCTAAAAAGATAGTAGCTACAGATACCCAACCAGCTATTCCACCTATATAAAATATAATGACTAAAAATAAAAAGATGAAAGGTAAGTCAACTATAGCTGCAATCGTTGCGGTTGAGAAAAAATCTCTAACACTTTCAAATGATTGCAATCTGCTTAAAAACATCCCAGTTGAAGCTGGTTTTTGGTCCAATCTTATATTTAAAAGTTGGTCAAAAATTTTATTTGACATTATAATATCTGCTCTTTTGTTTGCCAGACCAAGATAGTGACTTCTGATTAATTTTAAAATAAAATCAAATACCATTACTATGAAAACCCCAGTAGCAAATACCCACAAAGTATCAATGGCATTATTTGGTAAAACTCTATCATATACATTCATTGTAAATAATGGAGTAACGATAACAAAAAGATTGAGTAAAATAGCAGCGATAGCTACTTTGATATAGATATCTTTATTCCGTTTCATTGCACCTATAAACCAATGTCGTGGATTTTCTATTAGTATATCTTTATGCAATCTATTTTTAAATTGATAGTCATTTTTAATCAATACGATTTGATTTGTAAATTCACTTTGTAGTTTTTCTATGCTCATAACAGTTTCACCAGACAATCCTGGCAACATAACTTTGACTTTAGATTCTTCCAAATCTATGTCCAAAAGAACACAAGCACGATTATTTTTTAAAATCAATAATGAGGGGAGGGCTAATTTTGAGATATGTATTAACTTTCTTGTTACAATTTTTGATATTAAGCCAATTTTTGAACTAGCCTTTATGAAAGATTCGAGATTCATAAACTGACCATGTGTTAAAGTTCCAGATACTAATGAATCTTTCGAAACAGTTTTTTCATAATATTGAGCAATAAATACTAAAGATTCAAGATATGGATCGACTAATCTTTTTTCGTTCCTCTTTGGATCAATAGTTTCTTCACTATTTACATTTGTATCGGGAGCTAATTCTTGTATTTTTAATTCTTCATTTTTAAGTAGTATGTCACTACTATTCATTATTTTATCTGACAATGGCTATCTCTTGATTATTTCTATTGTAATTCTTCGTGATGCATCTTTGTCCTCCGCCCCAATAGGAGTTTTTACAATTTCAAGTGAACCCATACCCTCAGGAATACTATTTACAGTAAACCAATTAAAATCAAGATTTGCCTTGATGGCTGAGTCGATGAAATATTGTTTGACTTTATTTGCTCGTCTTTGGGACAATTCTTTGTTGGCTTGAAAAGCTTCGTATGGTTCTTTAAATTTTCTATGTTCTGAAGATGTATATGATTTGATTTTTATAGATTGTATATTTTCTTTATTGTTTCCAATGATACGCAACAATTGAGGCAAAAAAGTATCCAAATCATTTTTAAATTTATCATTTGAATTTAAACTATCAAGTGTAAATGAGTTGGAATTTATTAACATTGTTATTTTAAGAGTAGTTTCATCAATGTTCACACCACTAGAATCTTTTAAAAGATTTTTTATTTCACTATTTAAAGTGAGTGTATCATGACTAGAAATTGTTGGGTTTATTGTTGGAATAATGGTTGGAATAATTGAGTTTTCTTCTGCTTTAATTTCTGGTTGTTTCATTTCTATTTTTTCAGTCAAAATAGGTTTCTCAATATTTTTTTCGTCTAATAATGTATCCAATGATTGAATTTCTTCTTTTTTGTCCGCAATTAAATTTCCTATTACATTATTGTCTTGACATATTTGACCTTTTTCATCCATTATTGTTTTGCTTAAAAGTGATAATTCTTTTAGCAATTCGTAATATGAATTTAGGGAAGTAAATTCTTGTTTTAATAAATTTGATTGGGCATCTATCACTTTATTTTTTGCTTGTAATGAATCAATAAAAGTTTTTGTCCCATCTGCTAATTGGGCATTGTTTAGTTTTAACATCTCTAATTCTACTGTTAAAGATTTTTTTAAATTTTCTATTCTACCTTTTGTTTGTATATATTTATTGAATAAATTTGTAACATCTTCAATAACTTCTTTTTCAATTGTTTCTAAAGTTTTTTGTTCTTCTCTTAGTACAATTCTTTCTTTTTCTATTCCAGCTTGATCTTTTCCACCACTATAAAAATTCCAGCTAAGAGACAATTGCCCATTGAGCTCTTTTTGACTACCTTGACCAACTAATTCTATATCTTTATCATAACTACTGAATGCTTTCAGTTTTACAACAGGCTCATAATTAGATTTTTCTTGAGATACTTTTGATTGTTGTTTTTCAATAACTTCTTTTTGTTCTTTAAGTTTATAACTATTTTGAAGAGCAATTTCAATAATATTCTCTAATTTTTGCGGGATAAGTACTTCATTTATAGTAGGTCTACAAATATTTTTTACATCATTAATCGAAGAAATCTTTTGATATTTGGCTAAAGATTTTTTGTATTCTTCTTCCTGAATGAATTTTTTGTCATTTTCACTATATATCATAGAAAGAGTTCGTTGCGTTTCCATCGTCTCACCACTGATCTGCTCTTTTTCATATGCTATATCTAATGCTTTTTGATGTTCTGTAACACTATAGTCTGCCAACCGATTCAATTCACTAAATTTTACTAAATCAAGGTACGCCTTTACAATATCAAAAACAATATCTTCATTTTTTTTGTTTGTATGAAAGGTAGAACTAGCATATTTGTATTTTTGTTCTTTTATTTTATTTGGTGTTTTCCCCCCGTCATATAAAAGTTGTTCTGCTTTGAGTGTTATTTTATGACCATCTATTTTATTTTGTGTGTCACCAGTTGCCTTATTATCTTGAGTTTTGGATTTTTGCAAATAAGCATCCATATCTAGTGTAGGATAATAATTCGCTTCTTCTTTTGTAATATCTTCTTTTTGACTTTCTGAGCTAAGGGTATTGGAAAGTATTTCACTATTGGTAAGAAGTGTTTGTTTTACGGTATCGTGCAGAGTAGAAGCATATAGAGGAAACAGAAGAGTCGCTGTTACCATCGATAAAAAGTAAATTTTTTTCATTTGAAAAACCTTTTCTGCGATAGTAACAGAAAAGAACTTAAAATGTAACTTAATTGTCATTTAAATAATCTTCGGCTACCATCCTTTTTATGAATATACCATCCATTGAAATGATACTCAAATCTATGACTATTTTATATGTTGAACCTAATGAAAAATTTAAAGTAAATGTAACAAATGGTTTAGCAATAAAATGCAAAAAAGTTTTTAATGCTTCAAGTTATGATGATGCGTTAGAACTATATAAAACACACAAACCAGATATTATAATTACTGAGGTTATTTTAAATGGTGGTAATGGTTTAGATTTTGTGAGTGAAATTCGTAAATATGATCAAAATATCCCGATAATAATTATCACTTCTTCTACTCTTCAGCACCATTTATTATCTGCCATAAAACTAAATTTAATAGATTATATTGTAAAGCCAATAGAGATAAAACAGTTAAGAATAGCATTAAATACGAGTGTAAAAACAATTGTAAAAAGTGAATATTATGAAATTCAATTTCCACATGGTATTGGTTATAATATGAAAAAAGGTGTTTTGACATTAAATGGTGAGAATCTGAATATCACAAATTTGGAGGTCTTGCTATTAAATATTTTAATCTTAAATCAGCATTATGTTTTATCTAAAGAGGAGATAAAGGAGATGGTTTGGAAAGATTCATTTGATGTTTCGGATGTTGCTTTTAAGACATTATTAGGGAGATTAAGAGCAAAAATTGGTAAAAACTCTATCAAAAATATTTCTGGTAGAGGTTATGTACTTAATATCAACA
>CAMCYD010000064.1 GCA_945883785.1 Helicobacter pylori PMSS1 | reverse complement strand
CTCTAGCTCATCAACTGTGGTAGCTTCAAATGTAACTAAATCATCAATCATCTCAATTTTCCCAAAAAAACATCTATCTTCGTGGGAATACTCTACACTTCCGATATAGTCATTGTATTCTATTGCACTACTCATCACATAGCTCCTTTGTTTTTGTTTGAATTTGTTTTACTATATAGATTTTTAGGATATTACTCGGATGGGGCTTGTGAAGATTGATTAAAATATCTTTCTTTTGATGATAAAACTTCACAGCTGAACCAGCCCCTTCAAGTTTGATAAATCCACAAGCGACCAACAATGTCTCCAACTCATCAAAAGTTAAGTCTTTTTTGATGGGATTTGCTAAAAATCTTTTTAATAATTTATCTTTTTTACTCATAAAGAAATGGTATCATAATTTAGTTACAAAAGTCAAAAAATAATTTTAGATTTAAATTTTTGTCTGTATGAATTCCTATCGAAAGAATAATAAAAATAGGATGGAAAACTTATTCTCTCTCAAATCAATCCAAGTACCAAAGCTAAAATTCCAGCACCAATAATAATCAATCCTTCTGGTATTTTTGCCAATTTTTCTTTTATTTGATTTATTTGTGAAGCTTGATTTGAAATCCAAAACACTAAAATACCAGCAATAATAGTTCCAACCAAAAGTGAAAATATTGTCACTTTATTTGTAGCAAACAACACTACAAAAACTGCAAATTTTCTCGTTCCCACTTTCCAAGTGGGAATGGATATCTTCTAATCTTTACCACATTTTTTCAACAAAAATCAACCCTTCCATCCCCTCATAATCCCTAGCACTGCTATGTCTCCAATGTTTTGCCTCATCGACATAGCCTCTTTTGACTGGATTTTGATGGATGTAGTTTATTTTTTCTATCATCATAGCTTCAGTTGTAATAAGTTTAGGTTGTATCCCCTCTTGCCAAAATTGAAAATCCCTATCTTTTTTATGAGCTTTTTTATAAAACTCCAGTTGGTCAAGTATAGTTTTGACATTTTTGCTTTTCAGTAGATCAATAATCTGCCTTGCTGTATATTTTTTGAATTTTGTCATACTTGCTCCAATATCATCACTACTTGCTACCAAATGGAGATGATTTTCCAGTATCACATAAGCATATATTTGGAGATTGTCAGTTTGTTGGAGATATTTTAGACTATCAAATATGATATCAGTTGTTTGTGTTCTTGTAAATATCGGTATCCAATGGAGTACCGTACAAGTAAGAAAATGTGGATGTGTTGGTTCGTAAATTTTGTATCTGCTTCTTCCCATTTGTTATTTTATGGTAATTTGACTTTGGGTTTGGTTTTTTGGTTTTTTGGTTTTCTCTTGTTCCATATTCTTCTCGATTGGAGCTATTTCTTGCTCCTACTCTCCTGAGTTGGAGCATTGTGTAGTTTGTGGTTGTTGTATGCATTCCCACTCGGGAGAGTGGGAACGAGGGATATCTTAAAATTGTACCAAAAATCGTATAAACCTTATTTCTGTTATTTTTATGTATGCATTCTCATCGAAGGACGATGGGAACGAGTGAAAATAACAAGATATTCTCTCGTTCCCACTTGTCAAGCGAACTGCAAAAATGAGCTACATACAATTTTAAAAGATTGCTCAATCTCATAGGGACAACCCTCTTTCAAAAACTCATAAATTCAAAAGAGATATTTCACAGACTCGGAAAGTGGGAACGAGGAAAATCTTTTATTGCGAAATTCCTTTTAATGTTCGCATCTCCTTAATTACTATATCTATTTTGTTTCTACATTTTTCTCTACTTTCAAATAGCTCTTTCGAATATTGCTCTTTTAACTTAAAAAGCTTTCCTAGCCTAAAGGCTTTTCGCTGTTTGATTTTATATTCATCCGTAAATACAGGAGTCTTGTTTATTCCCTTGTATTCTTGTTTAATCTTTTCTATTTCCATAATTAATTCCGAATCAACTGAAGGTTCGAGTTCAGAAATATCATTCAAATATTGTTTTTGTAAAAGTTTATAGTTTGGCTCTTCACATTGCAAAAAGAGTTCTTTCGATTTAACATAGTTTTCTAATTCTATAAAATAAGACTCAGGAATTTGTTTGCTATTTTTTTGAACTCTGTCAATTAAAGAAAGTAATTCTGCATATGGTTTAGGCCATTTTTTTTTCTTCTAAAATAAAAATTCCATTTTCAAAATTATCTTTTGATCCAAATGAATAATCAAACTGATCTAATATAGTTAAAACATTTGTATCGTTCAATGTTTGTAATATTAATTCCCAACGCGTATTTTCTAAATTTTTTTTCTCACTAGCTAATATATTTTCTGCATTCATACTCGCAAATTTTGCCTCAAGTTCTCTTGTTTTAGATTCTGAAATATTATGCATTAATTGTATATTTCGATTTTTTTCAATTTTCCATTTTTCTTGAAGTAATTGAATATTTTGTTTAACTTCATACTGTTGAGCTTTAAGCATTACTAATTTCTGCCGAGATACGCTTTTCTCACATTCTAAAGCAGTCTTTTCTAGTTCTAATTTGGCTGTTTGTTCTTGAAGCTGTTGATTTTGAAAAACTGGTACAACTGTATAGAAATAACCAAAAACACCTAATGCCAATAAGCCAATTTGAGAAACATGAGATAGTTTTTGCAAAAAACTTTCATTTTTCACTGACTGATTCACATTATTTTCTGAGTTTATTTTATGTATATATTGTTCTCTATCGATTGGCTTTTTAACTATTTTTAATGCACACATTATTCACCCATATTTTTATCTTAACTATTAAATATTCTCTTTCGCGAAACTCAATGCAAAATCTTTTGCTTCGTTTACTTTGGCTGTATCTTTCCCACCAGCTGATGCAAAGTCTGGTCGTCCACCACCATTTCCACCAACAATTGGAGCAACCGCTTTTACCCAGTCACCTGCTTTGATTTTACAATTTTTTACACCTGAAACCAAAGTCACTTTATCATCTTTTGCTTGGATAAGTAAAACGGCAACACTCTCATTTCCATTTTTAAGGTCATCTACAATTTTTTTCAAATCACCTTGTGAAACTATATCAACTATAACTTTAACACCATTTATCATAGTTTCATTTAATGACACTGATGTGTTTTCATTAGCCCCTTTGAGCTCATTTTTGAGTTGTTTGATTTGCTCTTTTAGTTTTAAAACACCTTGAAGGATATCTTTATTTTTTAACTCAACTTCTATCGTATTTATTTTTTCAATTGCATCTTTGACATAGTTGATCGCACTTAGTCCACAAACTGCTTCGATTCGACGAACCCCAGCACTCACACCACTTTCTTTTGTGATATAAAAACTTCCAATAAGTCCAGTATTTTTAATATGTGTCCCACCACAAAATTCAACACTAACATCACCAAACTCCACTACCCTTACCTTCGCACCATACTTTTCACCAAACATAGCGATTGCACCTTTTTTCTTCGCTTCTTCAATTGGTAACTCTTCCACTTTTCCAACCATCGCATTTGCTATCATTGAGTTTACCAAATCTTGTACCTCATCAAGTTCCACTTTTGTAAGTGCTTTTGGATAGGTAAAGTCAAATCTAAGTCGTTTATCATCATTTAAACTTCCAGCTTGAGAGATAGTGTCTCCCAATACCATTCTTAATGCACTTTGAAGAAGATGTGTTGCACTATGGTGTTTTGCAACTTCATCACGATTTGCTACAACAGCTTCTACACTCTCCCCTACTTTTAAGATTGAACCTTCAACAACAACTTTTGAGATATTGAGTCCATGTACTTTTTTTGTTTCTTTAATAATTGCGATATGTTCACCATCTTCTAAAGCCCCAACATCACCCTCTTGTCCTCCACTTGTTGCATAAAATGGAGTCTTATCCAACATTATCCAACCCTCTTCTTTATTTTCTAAAGTTTCAACTCGTTTAAAATTTGAATCAAAAAGAGCTACTATTTTAGAATTGGAAGTTGTTGTTTCATATCCGATAAATTCATTTACACCAAGTTCATCTAAAACTGCTTTGAAATCACCCTCATTTGCATCATCTCCACTCCCTTTCCAAGAAGCTTTTGCTTTTGCTTTTTGTTCACTCATACATCTTTCAAAAGTCGCAATATCAACACCTAAACCTTTTTCCCTTAACATATCTTCTGTTAAATCGAGTGGGAAACCATGAGTGTCATACAGATTAAATGCTACCTCTCCACTAAAAATATCTTTTGTATTTGATAACTCTGTACCGAAAAGTTCCATTCCACTAGCGATAGTATGAAAAAATCTCTCCTCTTCCATCGTCACTTGCTCTTTAATAAAGTTATGTTGCTCTGCTAGTTCAATATAATGACTTCCCATCATCTCTACCAAAGTATCAACAATATGAGCCATAAATGCTTTTCTAAACCCAAGAAGATATCCATGTCTTACAGCTCGTCTTAATATTCTTCTTAAAACATATCCTCTTCCCGCTTTATCAAAAAGTATCCCTTGACTTAACATAAAAGCAACCGTTCTTACATGGTCAGCGATTACCCTAAAACTTCCAATATTTTTGTCATCAATTTTTGTTGGAGATAAAGATTCTAGTTTGTCAATAAGTGGTTTGAAAGTTGAAGAATCAAAATTATTTCTCACACCCTCTTTTATCGCTGTAATCCTTTCAAGTCCCATACCTGTATCAATTGAAGGTTTTGGAAGAGGAAGTAATGTTCCATCAGCTTTTCTTTCGTACTGCATAAATACAAGATTCCAAATCTCTAGAAATCTATCTCCATCTCCACCCATTTTATCTTCAGGAGTGTTGAAATATTCTTCCCCTTGATCATAAAAAATCTCACTACAAGGTCCACAAGCTCCAGTTTCACCCATCGACCAAAAATTATCTTTATCCCCAAATCTCACAATTCTTTCACTTGAAATATGTTCCATCCATAAATCAAATGCTTCATCATCATCATTATGGACAGTTACCCACAGTTTTTCTTTTGGAAGTGCTAAATTTACAGTGAGAAATTCCCAAGCATAAGCAATCGCATCTTTTTTGAAATAGTTTCCAAAAGAGAAATTTCCAAGCATCTCAAACAAAGTATGGTGTCTTGCTGTATATCCTACATTCTCAAGGTCATTGTGTTTTCCACCAGCTCTTACACAAAGTTGACAACTTGTAGCTCTAGGGTTAGCTGGAATCGAAACAGCACCTGTAAATATATCTTTAAACTGAACCATACCAGCATTGGTAAATAAAAGTGTTGCATCATCAGGAACCAAAGGGGAACTTTTCACAACAACATGGCTTTTTGCACTAAAAAATTCTAAAAATTCTTTTCTTATATCTAACATATTTTATCCATCAATTAATTTTTTGTCGATTATAGCAAAAGGAACTGATAATTTTCATAAACCATCATAAAATACCCCTAAGGTAAAACTTAATTACATCCCAAAAGCTTGATTAAAGAAAAACTTACCTATAATTTTTGAAACAAAATTGGTACGAAATCCTCGGATTTCGCTTTAGGATTGATTTCTTGAAGAACTTGTTCTGAATGAAATAAAACAAATAATGAAGTGAAGGTTCCCTTCATTTTATAAAATCAAGGATAAAAAAATGGGAAAATATATTGAATTAACAAATGCAAATTTTGAAGAAACTGTAAATGAAGGTGTCTCTTTGGTTGATTTCTGGGCTCCTTGGTGTGGACCTTGCAGAATGATTGCTCCAGTTATTGAAGAGTTAGCAAATGATTTTGACGGAAAAGCAAATATTTGTAAAGTTAATACAGATGATCAACAAGAATTAGCTAGTAAATTTGGAGTAAGATCAATTCCAACAATACTTTTCATTAAAGATGGAAAAGTTGTTGACACAATGATTGGTGCTGCTTCTAAACAAGCATTTACTGATAAATTAAATTCTTTACTATAATCATTGCATGTAACTATTAAATAAAAGGTCGGGTATTTAGTTACCTGACCTTTTTATTTTTATAAAAAAATATATTAACAATAGAAACAATAACCCAAATGGATATTTAAAAAATAATTGAAAAGGAAACTAATGTTGGATTTTGCAATCATTGGCGGTGGACCTGCTGGATTAACTGCTGGACTTTATGCCACAAGAGGTGGTCTCAAAAATGTTGTTATGTTTGAAAAGGGTCTTCCAGGTGGTCAGATAACTGGAAGTAGTGAGATAGAAAATTATCCTGGACAAATAGAAGTTGTAACAGGGATGGAGCTTATGGAAAAGTGGCCAGAACAATGTCAAAGATTTGGTCTAAAACATAGTATGAATGAAGTGTTAACCATCAAAAAAATAGGCGATCATTTCTCTCTCTTATTGGCAAATAATGAAATCATTGAATCAAAATCAGTTCTGATTGCAACAGGAAGTATTCCCAAATCTGCAAAGGTTAAAGGAGAAAAAGAGTTCTTTGGAAGAGGTGTAAGTACTTGTGCTACTTGTGATGGATTTTTTTACAAAGGTAAAGATGTCGCTGTTATTGGTGGTGGGGACACTGCAGTTGAAGAAGCTATATATTTAGCAAATATTTGTAAGACTGTTTATCTAGTTCATAGAAGAGATGAGTTTAGAGCTTCTCCTCATGAGGTTGAAAAGCTCAACAAGACTACAAATATCATACAAATTTTAAGCCATACAATAGAAGAAATTCTTGGAGATAATATGGGAGTTACTAGTTTAGTGACAAAATCAAATCTAACAAATGAAATGAAAACACTTGCAGTGCATGGTGTTTTTGTTTTTGTTGGAAGGAATGTTTTAAATCAAACTCTTATCCAAGAAGATGGAAGTTTTTTATGTGCTGTCAATAGTTCTGGAGAGGTTATTGTGGATCTTAATATGAAAACCTCAATAGCTGGGCTTTTTGCAGCTGGTGACATTAGAATAAATGCACCAAAACAAGTAATTTGTGCTGCTGGTGATGGTGCAACTGCTGGAATTAACGCTATAGCATATTTGCAGTAAACAAAAGGAAACAAATGTTAAAAGTTGGAATTTTAGGAAGTACTGGTAGGGTCGGATCCTTACTTATTGATGATTTAGCAAATAATGATTTTGCAAGAGTTGGGAGCATTCATGTTTTTGATGAATTTAAAAAAACCCTTCCTTCGGATACTGTTGTTACGAATGATATGAAAATAATGTTAGAAAATTGTGATGTCGTTATTGATTTTTCTGCTCCAAAAGCTACTGAAGAACTTTTAACTACTGTGATCAATTTAGGTGGGAATAAACCTCTTGTCATAGCAACAACTGGTTTTAATGAACATCAAAAAAATCTTCTTTTGGAAGCTAGTAAAATTACCCCTATTTTGTACGCAACTAATATGAGCTTAGGAGTTGCGGTTTTAAATAAACTTGTAGCACTTGCTTCAAAAACACTCCGAGATTTTGACTGTGAAATAGTTGAACAACACCATAGGCATAAAGTAGATAGCCCAAGTGGAACTGCTTTAACTTTAGCCGAATATGCAGCAACTGCTAGAGAACTTGACCTTGATAGTGTTAGAGTTAGTGGAAGAGATGGGGTTATTGGTGCAAGAACTAAGGATGAGATTGGCGTCATGAGTTTAAGAGGTGGTGATATTGTAGGGAGACATACCGTTGGATTTTATAATGATGGTGAATTTTTAGAATTAAACCATACAGCAACTGCAAGAAATACTTTTAGTAGAGGCGCTATCAAAGCTTCTCTTTGGCTTGTAAATCAAGAAAATGGTTTATATTCGATCAATGATTGTTTAGGATTATAATATGTGTGCAATAGTAGGAATATATGGAAATGATAATGCCGCAAGATTAGCTTCAGCAGCACTTTTTGCGATGCAACATCGTGGACATGAAGCGACAGGAATTAGTAGTGGTGGATACAATGACAAAAAAATATACACTCTAAAAAGCAGAGGTTATGTAAGAGATGTTTATAATGAAGCAGCTTTTAAAATACTTCAAGGGGATATGGCCATAGGACATAATAGATATTCAACTGCTGGGAGCGAGTCTGTTTTTGATGCCCAACCAATTCATGCGAAATACAAACTTGGTGAGATATCAATTGTCCATAACGGAAACCTTGTCAACAAAGAAGAAGTAAGACAAAAACTTATAAATGATGGTGCAATTTTTCAAACCGGAATGGATACAGAAAATTTAATCCACTTAATAGCAAAATCAACAAAAGATAGATTAACTGATAGGATAACTGAAGCACTAGAACAAGTAAAAGGTGCTTATAATTTTATTATTCAAAGTAGAAGTAAACTTTTTGTGATTCGTGATCAATACGGGATAAGACCGTTAAGTCTTGGTAAACTTAAAAGCGGCGGATGGATAGTCTCAAGTGAAACTTGTGCCTTTGACCTTGTTGAAGCTGATTTTATAAGAGATGTAAGACCTGGTGAAATGTTAATACTTTCAGATAAAGACAAAGAACCCGTATCAATTCAACTTTTTAGTGGTTTTCCATTTAGACCATGTGCTTTTGAATATATCTATTTTGCCAGACCAGATAGTGTCATTGATGGGAAAAGTGTTTATAGAACAAGAGAAAATATGGGGCAAGAATTAGCAAAAAATGATGTAAATTCATCTATTAAAGCTGATATGGTTATCCCTGTTCCTGATTCTGGAGTTCCTGCTGCAATTGGATATGCACATGAAAGTGGTATACCATTTGAGCTTGGCATTATTAGAAACCATTATGTTGGAAGAACTTTTATTGAACCTACTCAAGAGATGAGAAATATTAAAGTCAAAATGAAACTCAATCCAATGAGATCACTTATCGAAGGAAAATCATTACTAGTTATAGATGATAGTATTGTAAGAGGAACTACAAGCAAAAGAATAGTGCAAATGCTTAAAGAGGCTGGTGCAAAAGAGGTTCATTTTAGAGTTGCAAGCCCAATGATTCAGCATCCATGCTTCTATGGAATTGATACACCAACAAGCGAAGAATTAATCAATGCAACTATGACCAAAGAGCAAGTAAGGGAATATATTGGCGCCGATTCATTAGAATACTTGACAATTGATAATCTTAAAGATTCTTTGGGTCATGATAGAAACTACTCAATGGTAAGTTTTGATGGCGATTATTTTATTGTATAGGAAAAAATGAAGTTTTGACACAAGTCCTTACAATAGGTAAATATTTCAAAAATAAATTTGGAGAAAAAGTTTACAAAATACCAATTAGTATAAGTGGCTTTACATGTCCCAATATTGACGGAACAGTAGCAAAAGGTGGTTGCACTTTTTGTGAAAACGAATCATTTTCACCAAATCTTACTGATAAATCTAAGTTTAAATTAAATTTGCAAAGTAGTGAAAATCCCTATTTAGAAAAACAACTTCTGCAACTTGAATTGCAATTTAATGCAACGAAAGAGAGATTAGAAAATAAATTCGGAGCCAAAAAGTTTCTTGTCTATTTTCAATCCTTCACAAATACTTATGCACCCATTGATACCCTTAAAGCTCTCTATGAAAAAGCTTTAAGTTTTGAAAATGTTTTAGGACTAAGTATAGGGACAAGAACAGATTGTGTAACAGACGAAACACTCAATTATTTGGAGCTATTATCAAATCGTTTGCTACCTAAATATTTAATTCATGAAAAAATGAAGTCGCACAACTATGAAATATGGATAGAATATGGCATCCAATCTGTTTTTGATGAAACACTCACAACCATCAATCGAGGACACGATTTCGCAAACATACAAGAGTGGATACAAAAAACAAAAAAAAGAAATTTACTGGTTTGTGGGCATGTAATTTTTGGATTGCCAAATGAAACCCAAGAGATGATGCTACAAACAGTTACAGAATCTTTAAAATTAAAAATCGATTCAATAAAATTTCATCCTCTTTATGTCACTAAAAATACTCTTCTTGCTATTGAATATAATAGGGGAAACTTTAAGCCGATAAGTGAAGAACTTTACATAGATACATTAGTAAAATCTATATTGAAGCTGCCATCAAAAGTTTCTGTATCAAGGATAACAGCAGGTATTGGCGATGAGTCACTTCTTAATCCTATATGGTGTAATAATAAACACAATCAAATAAATAAAATCAAAAAAGCGCTTCGAAAAGTAAATCTTTTTTACTAAGTAAAAATTGTCTTAATATTTTTTAATAATCGTATTTTAAAATATTTTTTGACAGAAGTCATAAAAACTTAAGAATTTTCATAATATAATGCTCAGTTAAAATTTAAAATAAGGAAAAAGTATGTCTGAAAGTATGAATAGACGAGATGCAATGGGAATTGCATTTGGTGCTTGTGCTGCCGTTGGCGGTGTTTTTGCACTAGCAGGTATGAAAAAAGCTTGGGATCCACTTCCAAGCGTAACAGCTGCAGGTACTACTACAGTTGACATCTCAACAGCTGAAGCCAATGTACTGTACACAGAAAAATGGAGAGGTAAGCCAGTTTTTATCCTCAAAAAAACACCAGAAATGGTTGCTGCCTCAAGTGATGTAGTAAAAAAAAGAGATTTAGTGATTGGCAAAGATCATTATTTAATCTGTATTGGACTTTGCACTCATCTTGGATGTATTCCATCGTATGATTCAAAAGTAGCTACTACAAGCAATGCGTTTTTATGTGCATGTCATGGTGCTACATATGACCAAGCAGGAATAAATACAAAAGCTCCAGCACCACTTCCTATGCTAATACCACCTTTTAAATTAGAGAGTGGAAAAATTATTATTGGCGAAGCTGGTCCTGAATATGAAAAAATGAAAGCTGCGGGTGTTATTGGCGAAACACCTCTTACAGCATAAAAGGAGTAATGATGGCACATTTTGATCACAATGCAAAACCATTTTCAGAGCAATGGTTAGATGATAGACTTGGAGTTAGAACTCTTAGAAGAGTTTTAGCTGAAGAGTATTGGATCCCAAAAGACATAAACTTCTTATGGGCAATGGGTATGATTTTAGCGGTAACTTTTGGTTTACTTACAATATCAGGAATATTTCTTTTGATGTACTACAAACCAGATGCTGCTTTAGCATTTGATAGTGTAAACTATATAATTATGCAAGAAGTTGGATATGGTTGGCTATTTAGACATATTCATGGTGTAGCTGCATCGGTTGTGTTTTTAATTATCTATATACATATGTTTACAGGAATTTATTATGGTTCTTACAAACAAGGTAGAGAGATGATCTGGATATCTGGTATGCTATTGTTCGTAACTTTTTCAGCTGAAGCATTTTCAGGATATATGTTACCTTGGGGACAAATGTCTTACTGGGCTGGTATGGTTATTACAAGTTTATTTAGTGTTGGTTCACTAGAATTAAATGGTATTGTTGAATGGATTAGAGGGGATTATGTTCCAGGTGATGCTTATTTAACAAGATTCTTTATGCTTCATGTTCTTCTTTTGCCTTTAGCTATTATTGGAATTATTGTGCTGCATTTTGGAACACTTAGAATTCCACATGTTAATAATCAAGAAGGTGAAGAGATTGACTTTAATGCTGAAGCTGAAAAATATTTAGCTGGGAATACAAAAGAAGCTAAAGTTATAAGATTTCAATGGGATTTTCTAGCAAAAGACTTTATGGTTCTTGCATTTTTCTTAATTTTATTTTTCTATTTAACTTTCTATCATTTTGAATTTGCAATGGATCCAGTTAACTTTGATCCAGCAGATGGACTTAAAACTCCAGCACATATTTATCCTGAGTGGTATTTTTTATGGTCATACGAGATTTTAAGACCGTTTCCTAAAGATCCAGGTCTAATGGCATTTGCATTTTCTCAAGTAATATTCGTACTGTTACCATTCTTAGATAGAAGTCCAAACGCAGTTCCAGCACATAAGAGACCAGCTTTCTTTGTATGGTTTTGGTTATTATTGATAGATATGATTTTATTGACTTTTATGGGTAAATTACCTCCAGAGGGTATATTTAGTGCTATCGGGTTATGGTCTGCAGTTGCATTTATAGTTTTATGGGTGGCATTACCATTCATAACTAAAAATGAAAAAAAGATATAAGGAGAACACAATGAGAGAATTAAAAATATTAGTAGTCGTTGTATTCTTTTCGGTTTTAACATATTGGGGAGTTGAGCCATTTGCTCACTCTCAAATGCATAAACATGTTGAAGGTGGCAATTTCGCATACAAAGATATGCCAAATCCTGCAGAAGGTGATGCTGTAAAAGGTAAAGAACTTGTTACTGCTAACTGTGTGGCTTGTCATGCTATATCTTCACAAGGTGTTGCGGCTCCGATGGATGCTGTTACTGCTAGTGCTAGTTATGGTGTTAACCCACCTGATTTAAGCAATTCTGGTACAATATTTGCTTCAAATTATTTAGCTGCATTTATAGCTGATCCTGCAAAAGCTTCAAATGTTGCTCACAAATTCCCTGAAGGTGGCGCGAAAGCTCACCCAATGCCAGCTTACAATTGGATGCCACCTGAAGATATTGCAAATATCGTTAGCTATCTAAAATCTATTGCTAAGAAAGAATTGACTCCTAAAGAAGTTTTTGTTGATGCTTGTGGAAGATGTCATGCTGCTAGATACGACGAAAAAGTTCTTGGTAAAAAATGGACACAAATTGGTCAAAAAGAGAGATTTAAGTACGAAAAAGATTCTTTAGCATTTGATATTAAGGTATTAGAATATCAAGATAACTTGCGAAAATACATGGGTACATTGCCTCCAGACTTATCTATGATACTTCGAGCTAGAAGCGAAAATTTCCTAGAAACATTTATTGAAAATCCTCAAGCTCAACTTGCAGGAACTGCAATGCCAGCAGTTGGATTAACCAAAGAAGGTTATGAGAAAGTTATGAAACACTTAGAAAACATTGGTGATCCTAGCAAACCTGAGAGAGATTCTATGGGTATTTGGTTCTTATTGTATTCTGTAATTTTCACAATATTTGCTGTATTATGGAAAAAATCAGTTTGGAAAAAACTACATTAATAAAGGAACTAAAAAATGAAAAGATTACTATTAGTTTTATCAGTATTTGCAACTCTTGCATCTGCTGATAATAAGCAAACAATAAATGAAACAATGGCATCAATGGAAAAAGGTATGAATACTATTCAAAAAGGATTTCTATATAATCAAAAAGCTACGATTTTAGAAGGAACCGAAATAGTTATAAATGCTAACTCTATCTTTGAAAAAGTTGATGTTAAATCATTTACAAATGGTAGTAAAGCTACTCAAGTAATATCAAATATTCATCAAACTATTGCAACAGATTTGAAACAATTTAAAAAAGTTGTAGATGAGATAAAAGATAATAAAAGTAATAAAATTGCTGATGCAACAAAACTTTACGGCAAAATCATAAATGATTGTGTTGCTTGCCATGCAGTTATCAGAAAATGGTAATAACTTTACGACAAGGATGCAATGCCTTGTCGTAATTTATTCTATAAAATCTTCGAAGCTATATTAATAATAGCCGTCTCACTTCTCAAAATAATATTTGAGTTTATTCCCACTATTCTATCATTACTAAATTTAACTATCTCATTTTGAGAAAATCCACCTTCGCAACCTAATACAATTGTTTCAATATTATCTTTTTCAACACTAATATTTTTATCACTAAAATTAAACATATAACTATTTGGATGTAAAACTAAAAAATCGTCCAAGCTTTTTGAGTATTCCAATTTAATCATATCGCTTCTACCAGATTGTGAAGAGGAATTTTGCAGCAATTTTTCTAATTTCTCAAAATTTAATGTCATATTTCGTTGTGAATATTCACACTCTATAAATGTTATTTTATCAACTCCGATTTCATTGAGTGAAGCTATCACTTTCTCAATATTCTTAAAATCAATTTTACACCAACCTATATGAAGCTTTTTAGTTGACACAACTACTTTTTTTTCTTTCGATGTAAGACGAAGAGTTGCTATCTTTTTATCCAAATACTCAATTATATATTCATACATAAACTCGTCAATCAAGTTCCTGAAATAGATTCTTTTTTCTTTATCGTGTCGTCTTATCTTGAAAATATAGTTGTGCATTTCTCCATCTATTTTAAGAAATTCCTGCGATGAGTCTTTGTGGTAAATATATTGCAAAATAGACTCCTAGAATAATTTAGATATGATATATACGAAAACTATCGCCCCAATTTGCATCGTATATATCTTTTTAGCAAATGCTTTAAATTCTTCTTGCGATTTGGTGTCAACTAATTTGATAACTCTCATCTTTTTGTATCTTTTGATTTCACTTATCATCAAAAATAAAGAAGTTGGTATCATTAATATCACTGTTGGATTTAAATCATGGGTAAATCCAGCAAGCACTGCACCTGTATAAGCTACAATAAAATTAATTGAATGAAAATATGGTGTTAATGTTTTTAGTCTTTTTGCTAAAAAAAAGAAATTTTTCTCGTTTTGCACTGTATAAAAATTGATTAATATAGCAATTAATAATCCAAAGATCGCATAAATATGTACCCAAATTGATGCTGATACTAACTGTGTTCCTGCTTCCAAAAAAGTCCTTTTTTTGTTTTTTTTGATTATACCATAGAGACAATTACAAAGGCTTTTCAAGCTTCAAAATTTATAATACCAAATTAAACACAATAAGTTAATACTAAAATAGAGCCAGGAGCCTGTCGATAATCAATCTCTAATCCGCATTACTTTTTCCCTAAAAAATCAGATTTCTCAAACAAATATCTAAATCTGCTCAAAAATAAAAATATTCTCCAAATATTTCTAAAATATTACACTATAAACTCTCTCACATGGGTGATGATATCCCCTTTTATGCTGTTTGTATAGTATGTAATCTTTTTAGGTTATATGCTATTGCTACTAAATTC
>CAMCYD010000063.1 GCA_945883785.1 Helicobacter pylori PMSS1 | reverse complement strand
AATTCAAACAAATGATTATAAACAGTTTCAATCATCATCTTTTTACTTTAAAAATAACCATTTGCATGGAGCAAAAAGTGATTTTTAAAGTGAAAATCTAATAATTGCTACTATTCATACTCAAAATCTTTGAATTTGCAAGTGGCTCTCAAAGATTAAATTCAGATTGTATGTATTATAATGTATCTACAATAAACTACAAAGGGATACTATGAAAAAAGCAATAAATATCAGACTTGAAGAGTCATTGTTGGCTGATTTGGATAATTATGCACAAGAACTTGACCGTACAAGAACTTACCTTATCGAAAAAGCAGTTGGAACATATTTTGATACTTTAGATGAGATGATTGCAGATAAAAGAATCGATGAAGTAAAAAAAGGAAATGTTGAAGTTTTTTCACTTGAACAAGTTGCAAATCAACTTGGACTTTCATAATGTATAAAGTTATCATCTCAAAATTTGCCCTCAAAGAGTTATCCGTTATCGATAAAGAAAATCAACAATTGATTTTTAATAAAATCAAAGATTTAGAAAACGGAATTTTTACAAATGACAAATCCCTAAAGGGTCTCCACAAAGGAAAATTTAGAAAAAGAGCTGGCAACTATCGCATCATCTACCTCAAAGAAAATGATATTTTACTTATAACTCTTATCCGTATAGCTCATAGAAAAGAGGTGTATTGATTTTCAAAAAACTGAACTTTTTGTTTTGTTTGTTTTTCTCTTGCTCCATACTCTCCTGAGTTGGAGCATATCGTCATTTGTGACTGTGTATATGCATTCCCACTTTTGAAAAGTGGGAACGAGGAAAACAATTATTACAAATCTTAATCCACAGTATATCTTTCATAAAGAGATTTTATCCTAAGAGTATCAAAAAAGTGCCTTTTTTCTGGGGGAATTTCGGAAAATAAAAAAAGCCCAAGTGAAAAATCACTCAGGCTTTTGAAGGAAAAGAGTCTAAAATTATTTAGCTCTGATTCCTAAATCTTGTACTAATTTTACAAATGTAGCATAATTAGTTCTTCTTAAATACGCAAGAAGTCTTTTTCTTTTCCCAACCATTTTTAAAAGCCCAAGTCTTGACGAGTGGTCTTTTTTGTTGATTTTTAAATGTTCCGTAAGAACAGAAATTTGTTTTGTTAAAATAGCGATTTGAACTTCCGCTGAACCTGTATCTTTTTCATCTCTTCTGTATGTTGAGATAATCTCTTGTTTTAAGTCCTGATCTAAAGCCATAATGACCTCCTTGATTGGTGTATTTGAATTCAATTACCAAGATTGGTAAAAGTTCGAAAGGGTATCCAAAACCCTCTTATACTTTCTTTAAAAAACAACTCAAAAGTACGATTCTTGTACCGTTTACTTTTCCCTCTACTTGTTCAGGATTCCCATTGAGTAAAATTCCTTTCACTAAAGTTCCTCTTTTTGCTGTAAAGTTAGCCCCTTTGACCTCTAAATCTTTGATAATAGTTACGCTATCTCCATGATTTAAAGTTGTTCCATTGCTGTCTTTAGGAAGTATTTGTTGTTCTATTCCTGTATTATCAGCATCTGCCCATTCTTTTATCTCATCCTCAAGATACATCATATCAAGCAAATCTTGATTATGTAATTTTTTAAGAAGTCTATACGATGCAACTTTCACAGCTGGGATTTCACTCCACATAGTGTCACTAAGACCATGCCAATGATTTGCATCCAATTCACTACTTCCATCTATTTGCCCTTTACAAACATCACAAACATAAATACTTTGTTCAACACTTCCATCACTAGGACTTACTTCCATCGCACCTAAATTTTCAAGAGCCCCACACAACTCACATTTTTCTCCAGCTCTATTTACCAATGCTTCTAATGACATATTTTCTCACTTTTTATAAAATTTTAATTTTCGGATGGTATCAAATTTCTACTTCCTAAGTGATAAAAATCAATTCCATGTTCTAAAAATTTGAATTAAGACTTAATTTATCTTATTTAATTAAACTTCTATCACTTAAATACAAAAAACAAAAAAAGGATTAAAAATGGCAACAGTAACTTTTAAACAAAACACAGTATGCAATTTGGCAGGAAATGAGATAAATGTTGGGGATGTAGCTCCAATTGTAACAGTGGTAAACTGTAACCCAATGCTTCAAAATGAAACAATCGGTGGAGCTGGAAAAGTTCAATTAGTAATTGCAGTACCTTCACTTGACACAGGTGTTTGCGATGCTGAAACTAGAAGATTTAATGTAGAAGCTGCAAAACTTCAAGGTGTAGAAGTTATCACAGTTTCTATGGATTTACCATTTGCAGCTGCTAGATGGTGTGGAGCTGCTGGAATTGAAAATCTTAAAGTTTGTTCAGATTTTAGAAATAAAGATTTCGCAAATGCTTACGGAGTTCTTTTAGCTGATGGTCCATTAGCTGGTATCACTGCTAGAATTATCTTTGTGATTGGTGAAAATGGAAAAGTTTGTTACAAACAAGTTGTTCCAGAAATTACATCTGAGCCTGATTATGCTGAGGCTTTAGAAGCTGCACAAGCTGCTGCACCTAAAAAAGACACTTGTTGTGGAGGAGGACACTGCTCATAATCTGAGCAAGTGTTTTTTTAAACAACAAAAAAAGGCTAGTCAAAATCTGACTAGCCTTTTTTTATTTGCAAAGAAATTTATACCATTTAAAACAATAAATGCATACTAAAACAAAAAGATAATATGGTATTACTCATCAAAAAACCCATTATCTTCAAGGATTTTAATCCCCTCTTTTATAGATTCAACACTGAGTTTAAATTTTTCTTTCATTTCATCATCCAATTCAAGTTCAATAATCTTAGCACAACCATTTGCTCCCAAAACTATAGGTACACCAACAGATACATCATGACAACCATATTCACCCTCAAGTAGTACAGAAGATGGCATTACAATTCTTGAGTCATCCAAAATAGCTTGTACCATCACAGAAATAGCTCTTCCCGGGGCATAATATGCCGAAGTTCCGAGATATTTTACTATCTCAGCTCCACCTTCTTTTGTTTTTTGGATAATCTCATCCATCTCATTTTTACCGACTAATTGATTGAGTGGGATACCTCCAACCGCCGATATTTCTGGCATAGGAATCATATTTTGCCCGTGGTCGCCAATTACTATAGCTCTTGTTTGCCCAGGTCCGAAACCAACTTTTTTATTAATTTGATATGACATCCTTGAAATATCCAAAGCCCCAGCCATCCCAATTATTCTATTTCGTGGTAATTTTGAGAGTCTATGCACAACATAACTCATCACATCTAGCGGATTTGAGACGCATAAAATAATAGCATTTGGAGAATACTTCATAATATCCGCAACGACACCTTTGATAATTTTCGCATTTATCATCAGCAAATCTTCTCTAGTCATCTCACTTCGTCTAGGCACTCCAGCCGTTATTACCACAATATCACAATCTTTCATATCAGCAGGTGTTTCAGCCGAAGTTACTATTGTCCCTTGTGGCGAATAACTTGTCGATTGCCCGATATCGATAGCTTTTCCTTTTGCAACATCGGGAAAAATATCATACAAAACTACTTCATGACAAGTCCCTAGTAAAGTCAAACTATATGCTGCCGTTGCACCAACAAAACCAGAACCTATTATTCCTACTTTTCTTCCTACCATACAATCTCTCCTAATTATTAATTATAAAATGCTATCTTATTGCTATTTTAATTTTTGCATAAAAAAACCTCTTGGCTTTTAGATTGCCAAGAGGTTTTAAATTAAGCTTTTTTTGGTTCTATACCAAAAGTAAACCCACCTTTTACTCGCTCTATCAATTCAGGGACGATATCTTGATATTCACCTACTATTCCAAAATCAGCATTATGGAAAATAGAAGATTTTGGATTTTTATCGATGGCTATTATTTTTTCAGCCTCTTTCATTCCAGCGATATGTTGAATAGCTCCTGAAATACCAACTGCTATATACACTTTTGGTCTTACAGTTTTCCCTGTTTGTCCAACTTGTCTTGCATATTCAGCGACACCCTCATCAACAACAGGACGACTGCAAGCCCACTCCGCATTTATCCCTTGATTTTTGAGTTCTTCAGCTAAAGATTTTATCAGTTTCAACCCATCGCTTGTAGTTCCTCTTCCCCCTGCAACTATGATATCAGCATCAAACAATCCAGCAAGTCCACCTTCTCCTCTAATAGTATCAAGTATTTTAACTACAAAGTTCTCTTCTTTCAAAGATGGAGTAAAATTAGAAATTATCCCAGTTCTCCCCTCAATTTGAGCAGGTACTTCAAATGTTCCAGCTCGTGCTGTTGAAATTTGAGGACAAACAAATCCTAAAATCGTGGCTAATTTACTTTCTCCATATGTTGGTCTTCTTGATTCTAAAATTGGTTTAAATATTGTTTTATTTTTTCTATCAATATGCTCTCCAATTTCAAGTGCTGTACAGTCAGCCGTTACACCACTATTTGTTTTTACACCAATTCTTGGAGCTAATTCTCTTCCAGCAGTTGTTGCTGCAAAAAGTGCTATTTCAGGATTTCGCATCTTTATAACTTCAGCAAAAATAGAAGCAAAAGGCAATACCAAATACTCTTCCAATCTATCATCTTCAACAACAATTACCTCATCAGCACCGCATTCTATCAATGTTTGAGCTAAATGAGAAACATCTTTCCCAATCAATAAAGTAGTAACTTTCGTCCCCTCTTCAAGTTGATTTGCCAAATCCCTAGCAGGTGTTAAAAGCTCCAAAGATGGACGAGAAATCTTACCACCAACTATTTCAGCCCAAGTCAAAATTCCACTTGCACCATTTCTAAAATCTACTTCTGGAAACTCTGGTTTTGTTTTTTCGGTTTTCTCTTTTTTCTCTTTCGCTTCTAAAGTATGTCCACCTTTTTTCATATTTGCGAGTAAACTATCGACAAGTGAAGTTTCGTTGTGCCCGCTACTCATTGTTATCATAGCTCTCTCACTTACAAGATTTGCTACTTTAGCCACGATAGTTGGTGACCCGCTCAAACCAATTTTTTCAGTTCCTAGTCCAATATCATCTATACTAAAAACTGTAATCGTACTATTTCTTGCTTTTATCGCTCCACTGAGTGATGGTTTTCGTGGCGGTACTCCCGTTGGAGTCAACGATAAGGCACATGGTGGTGGGAGTTGCATCATTTGATATCCACCCTCGATAATTCTTTTTGCAACGATATTTCCATTTTCATCAAAACCAACAGTTTCAATAAAAGTAGCTTGCGGAATACCTAAATTTTCAGCAACTTGAGAGGGAACATGCGCAGTATCTCCATCACTCGTTTGTCGCCCAGCCAAAATCACAAAAGGCTCTTTACTCTCGCTACTAAATCCTAAATGTTTTAGCATTGTAGCAATCGCAAGCCCAGTAGCATAAGTATCACTTCCACCAAGTCGTCTATCCGAAAGTAAATAAGCTTCATCATATCCCATAGAAAGTGCAGTTTTCAGAGCCACTTCAAAAGATGGTGGTCCCATTGAACACACGATAAGTTTCGCATCTGGATTTCGAATTTTAAGTTGTAAACCAGCCTCTAGCCCAAATTGACAATCAATATTTATAATAGATTTTGCTTTTGTTCTATCCATCAATCCATCTTCACCCATTCTCATTTCACTTGGAAGTGGAACTTGTTTTATCAAACTAATAATTGTTAAAGCCATAATTTTATTCTCCTATTTTCTTACATATTTTCATAATCGGGACCATCGCCACCATTTGGAACCACCCAAGTGATTGCATTATGTGGAGATTTTATATCACAAGTTTTGCAATGCACACAGTTTTCTGCATGAATTCTAAGTTCTTGATGACCACTTTTATCAGTATGCACTTCATACACCTCAGCAGGGCAAAAATATTGGCAAGGTGCTCCATACAGTTTGAGATTTACAGCGTTAAATTGTTCTAAATTATTGATATGAAGATGAGGAACTTGTCTCTCATCGTGATTTGCTTTTGAAAAATATACATCAGTCACTTTGTCAAATGTCAATTTTTTGTCAAATTCAAGTTTCCCTTTAAATCTTTTTGCAAAAGGAACCCCAGAAAAATTTGCTATTTTTTGTGTAGTTTCATTATCTTTTTCTAATTTAGGAGTCAATAAACAAAATCCACCCGTAAGAAGTTGTACACCAAATTTGAGTCCACCTACAAATAAACCTTCAGTCATAACTGCTCTAAAGTTTCGTACAGGATACATCTCTTTATAAATAAAACTTTGTTTGATTTTGTCTTCATAGCTCGAAAGACTACTAGCGGTTGTGTTGTTTGTAATCAGTGCATTGACCGCTGTTTTAGCAGCTAAGATACCAGATTTTATAGCTAAATGCACACCTTTTAGTGCTGGCATAGTTACAAATCCTGCACTATCTCCAACTATCAAGGCATTGTCAACATAGAGTTTTGGCAAGGAATTGTATCCACCCTCGGGAAGTGTTTTTGCTCCAAACTCTATTATTTTTCCATCGCTCAGTATTTTTGATACAAAAGGATTTGTTTTCCAAATTTGAAAAGCAGCATGAATATCAAACGATGGGTCTTTATAATCAAGCCCGACGACAAGCCCAATTGCTACCTTATTGTCATTCAATCCATAAATAAATCCACCGCCAAACTCATCATTATTGAGTGGATAACCCATCGTATGATAAATCCGTCCAGCTTCAATATTTCCCTCAGGAACACTCCACAATTCTTTGCATCCCAAAGAATACACTTGAGGATTTTTGCCATAAGTTAAGTCAAATTTTTCTATCAGTTGTTTCGCTAAACTCCCTCTTGTACCCTCAGCAAAAATAGTAATTTTAGCGTCAATACTACTTCCAGCTTGAAAATTCGCAAGCCTTTCTCCATGATGGTCAATCCCTGTATCTTTTGTTTTGGCCCCACACACTTTGCCATCTTTATAAAGTATCTCATCAACAGAAAATCCAGTGTAAATTTCTACACCTTTTTCTTCCGCAATTTTTGCTAAATATTTACAAATTTGCCCCAAAGAAGCTGTGTAGTTTCCGATGTTATTCATAAATGGTGGGTGAAATGGTAAAAACGATGCTCCATTTTCATCTAATCTAAGAGTATTGTCTTTTGTGACTTTAGCATCAAAAGGTATCTGGTCAAAATCAATTTCAGGTAAAAGTTCTTTAAAAACTTCACTCTTAATAACAGCACCAGATAAGATATGGCTTCCAATCGAATTTCCCTTTTCGATAAGCAAAATTCGTTTTTGCACATTTCGTTGTTTTAATTCATCCGCCATCCCGATAGCTGTGGCTAACCCAGACGGTCCACCACCGATTATTAAAACATCCGTTGATATAGTATCACTCACTTCCATTTCATTGCCCCCTTTATTGTAAAATATTGTACAGCGAATTATGACAAAGAAACAAATATAAAAACAAGATTAAATTAGAAATTTACTCTTTTAAATTCTAAAATGTGTAAAAAAGTAATACTACCAAAAAATTTCTTCATCTTATAGCTATCCTAATACCAAATTAAATCAAAAGCTCCTTTTTTACTAACTTATATTACACTCCGAAAAATTAGGTCTTACAACAAGACAAACATCAAAGGTACAAAATGTCATTCTCAAGTTTAGGTTTATCTGCTCCTATTTTAAAAGCACTTCAAGAAGAAGGATACGAAACTCCTACTCCAATACAATTAAAAGCGATTCCAGTGATACTCCAAAAAAAAGATGTTTTGGCAGGTGCGCAAACGGGAACTGGTAAAACAGCTGGATTTACTTTGCCACTTTTAGAAATTTTAAGTCGAGCAAAAAAGACGGAAGCAAAGCCTCATGTAAGAGCTTTGATACTCACTCCTACGAGAGAACTTGCAGCTCAAGTTGAGCAAAGTGTCGAAACTTATGGAAAATATCTCCCTTTGAAATCCACTGTTATTTTTGGTGGAGTTGGGATAAATCCACAAATCGCCATTTTAAAAAAAGGGGTAGATATCCTTGTAGCGACTCCTGGGCGACTTCTTGACCATGTGGGGCAAAAAACAGTTGATTTGAGCAAAGTAGAGTTTTTGATACTTGATGAAGCAGACAGAATGCTTGATATGGGATTTATCAATGACATCAAAAAAGTACTCGCAATTCTTCCAAAAAATAGGCAAAACCTCCTTTTTTCGGCAACATTTTCAGATGAGATAAAAACCTTAGCAGATGATTTGCTTAATAGCCCTGTTTTACTTGAGGTAGCCAGACGAAATGAAACGGGTGATGGAATAAGTCAAGCTCTG
Source organism: Helicobacter pylori PMSS1 (assembly GCA_945883785.1). Lineage (GTDB taxonomy): Bacteria > Campylobacterota > Campylobacteria > Campylobacterales > Arcobacteraceae > CAIJNA01. The sequence continues at coordinate 6,600 of CAMCYD010000063.1, read as the reverse complement.
TATATCCTCGACAAAGAGAAAAAAAAGGAGCTTTTGGCTCATTTGATTGAAGATGGAAAATGGACACAAGTGCTTGTTTTTACGAGAACGAAACATGGTGCAAATAAACTCAGTGAATATTTGGCTCAAAAAGGAATTAGCTCAGCAGCTATCCATGGAAATAAATCTCAAGGTGCTAGAACGAAAGCTTTGGAAGATTTCAAATCAAATTCTGTACGAGTTTTGGTAGCTACTGATATCGCTGCAAGAGGGATTGATATCGACTTATTGCCTCATGTTGTCAATTTTGAATTGCCAAATGTGAGTGAGGATTATGTTCATAGAATCGGACGAACTGGACGAGCTGGAAATGTTGGAAGTGCTATTTCTTTGGTTTGTGGAGAAGAATTAGAATATCTCAATGGAATTCAAAGACTCATAAAAAAAGAGATAAAACAAATTTTCCTTGAAGGATTTACTTCAAAACAAGTCTATGTGGCACCGGAGAAACCTCAAAGAGGAAGAGCAAATACTCAGTCAAGAGACCAAAAAATCAGAAGTGAAAGAGATGCTAGAAATGGTGGGCATAGTGGAAATAGTGGAAAACCAACAGCACCAAGAGACGGTCAAGCAAAAAAACCAGATAATCGTGACAAAAGACCATGGGAAAAAGACAAAACAGCGGGAAGCAGTGACGGAAAAAAATCAAAAAGCTACTCAACAAATACAAGACCAGAAAGCGGACACTCTCGAAAAAGAAATTACGATAAGTAACTCATAAAAGTTATTTCAAAACCATTCTTGCTCCTACTCTCCTGAGTTGGAGCATTTTGTGGTTGTGTGTATGTATGCATTCCCACTCGGGAGAGAGGAAACGAGAAAAAGAAAACTTATGATGTCTAATAAATCACTTACACGATTTGATAAGTTCTGGAACTGGAAGATTGAGACAACCAATCTCTTCTAAAACAGATTGTCTAAATCTATCCAAAGGGGTTCTTATACTGTATCTAGCCCATCTTCCTTCTCTTGAAACTTTCAAAAAACCTGCATCTTTCAAAATTTTCAAATGTCTTGAAATCCGAGACTGAATCATCTCAAATGAGTTTTCTATATCGCAAACACAAACCTCTTTATAGTGATTGATGAAGTTCAATATTTGAACCCTTGTCTCGTCATTGAGTGCCCCAACTGTTTTTAGGAAGATATCCATATTTGCCTCTTATTATTCATTTTTCAAAACTCAAAACTATACCATACAAATCATATTACATCAAGATATCTTGATGTAATACCAAATCAAATTAAAAGTAGTATTTCAATTCCAGTCACTGCGAGGTAAATTCAACCAGTCATTGCGAGGAACGAAGCAATCCACAAGCCGACTTCTTGGACTGCTTCATTTCATTCGCAGTGACTACACTTTTCTTTCTTGCTCCTACTCTCCTGAGTTGGAGCATTTTGTGGTTGTGTGTATGTATGCATTCCCACTCGGGAGAGTGGGAACGAGGAATTTGCAAGTGACTCTGTTGAGTATGTTTTATAAATAGGGATACATCTAGCAAGCAAAAAGTTGTGATATAATTTTCTCAAAAGCACAATAGGAGAATATATGCCAGAAGTAAGTAGGTTTCTAGGAATCATTATTGCATTTTACTATGACGAACATAATCCACCACATTTTCATGTTAAATACAATGAACACAGGGCGACTTTTCTTATCAATGAACTAAAAATCAAAGAGGGAACATTGCCTAAAAAAGTAATTTCTCTTGTTTTGGAGTGGGCTTATGAGCACAGAGATGAATTAATTGCGGATTGGGAATTGGCACAAAAAGGTCAAGAACCAAAAAAAATCGAACCGCTCGTATAGGAACTAATATGATTTGGCTAAAAGATGCAAAATATCTCGAAGACTACACCGTTTTTGTACAGTTTAACAATGGCTTGGAAAAAGTTTTAGACCTTGAAGAATACATAAAAGCAAAACCAAATAACACGATATTTGCTGAATTAAAAGAATTAAAAAAATTTAGACAAATGGTTTATTCAAAAGATTTAGACACTATAGTTTGGCAAAATGGTGCAGATATAGCTCCTGAACGACTTTATGAATTGGCAACAAAGTAAAGAATTCAACCTGTCATTACAAGTAAAAAGTTGTGATATAATTTTTTCAAAAACAAAGGAAAATATAAAATGCAAGCATCTTATCAATTGCAAGGAAATGACCTAAATATGAATTTTTTTTCTTGCTCCTACTCTCCTGAGTTGGAGCATTTTGTGGTTGTGTGTATGTATGCATTCCCACTCGGGAGAGTGGGAACGAGGAAATTGTTTCTGAAGATTTATTGCTTAAGGCTTTAGGTGAAAATTGAAATTACGGACAGTTTTTTATTAGTTGTGATATAATTTTTTCAAAATATTTATTAGCAATTTTCAAAAAGAAAAGGAATTGGCAAGTGAGCAAAAAAGATAAAATTAAAGAAGAAATAGGAATATTACGAGATGACCATAAAAACTATTTTATAATTTTTATGGCTTTGATAACAGCAAGTTTTACATCTTTTTATCAGGTTATTTTGCAAAATGTCCCTATTTGGATAATGTTTATCGCTTTAATAGGTGTCGCATCATCTATTGTTGTGATTTGGTTAATGAAAAAAAAGAAATACGAGCTTGATGACAAGCTTGATATATTGGAGGAATTAGAATAATGGAAGCTATTGCATTTATGGGAATTGTTGTTTTGTTTGGAATTGTTTTGTATGCGATGATTGGAATGAGTAAGCCCCACACAAATAAAAAGCATAATATTGGTTAAAAAAATAAACAGCTTGTATAGGTGTCAATATGATTTGGCTAAAAATTTCGTAAATAGGGATACATCTAACAAGCAAAAAGTTGTGATATAATTTTTTCAAAAGCAAAGGAGAAATAATGCAAACAATTACACTCAATGTAAATGATACAGTTTATGACAAGTTTCAATGGTTTCTAAGTCATTTTTCGAAAAATGAGCTTTATATAATAGAGCAAAAAAATACAATAGATATAGATAATGATATTGAACAAATTTCACATTTTGATGAAGATTTTAAAACTATTTTACATGGTAGAGAAGAACGAATTTCAAATCCAGAAAATTATGGCACATTAAACGATTTCGATTCTATTTCATCTGAAGAACTAAAGTATTGCACAAAACTTTCAAATGATTACAAAAATGGAAACAGAAACGATTTTGTCGAATATGTATTGTAATGTATAAACTTACACTTAGCAAAACAGTTTTAAAATTTATAGAAAAAAGAACACCCAAAGACAAAGAAAATATTGATAACAAACTAAAAATCTTAAAAAACAATCCATATCCAAACTCTAATCTAGACATCAAAAAACTATCAAATTCACAATTCTATAGGCTAAGAATAAATAACTATAGATTTATTTATGAAATTATCGACAATGAATTAATAATTCTTTTATTGGATGCCAACAATAGAGGCGATATTTACTAGCTTTCCAATATAGTCACTGCGAGGAACGAAGCAATCCACAAGCCGACTTCTTGGACTGCTTCATTTCATTCGCAGTGACTACACTTTTCTTTCTTGCTCCTACTCTCCTGAGTTGGAGCATTTTGTGGTTGTGTGTATGTATGCATTCCCACTCGGGAAAGTGGGAACGAGGAAAATTAAAAATGCTTCTTGGACTGCTTTATTTCATTCGCAGTGACTACACTTTCAAATAACCCATCATTAAAACATATACACAAGCAACTCAAACAAACAAACAAAGTAGTCAAATTGTAATATTCACAAAAATTAATACATCTTTAAGTTTAGTATATGTAAGATTGTTTTACAACATTGTGCTAGGTGGGTTTTGTGCATCCTGGAGTCCACAATTGTTAAATTTCGAAATTTAGACTAAAGGAACAAAAATGACAAAAATGATCAAAATGAGTTTAATCGCTGCAGTTGCAGTAACTGGTATGACTTCAACAGTATGTGCTCAACCACTTGAAGAAGCTATCAAAGGTGTAGATGTATCTGGTATGTTAAGATACAGATATAATGATAAAATAGTAGAAACAGCTGGAGCTGCTGGAGCTGCTTCGACTACTGCAACTACTCAAGGTAATGAATATACTATGAAAGTTCTTACAAAAGCAAAAGTAAACGATATGGTTACTGCTAATGTTCAAGTTGAAGCCTTAGGTGTAAGTGATATTTCATCTTCTGATGCACATGCTACAAGTGATGCTACAGGTGATAGAGATGTTACACTTTCTGTTACTAAAGCTAACTTTGCAGCTAATTTAGGTGTTGCTACAGTTATCGCTGGTAAACAATCTGTTCCATCTCCATTCGTAGATAATTCAGGTGATGATGTAACTAGAGGTACTGGTGCTGTTGCTCTTATCCCTGTAGCTGGTATGACAGTTGCTGCTGGACACTTTGTAAATCTTCAAGTAGCTGAAACTGCTATCAACCTTGGAAATTCTATTGATGCTTTAGCTGTACTTGGAAAAGTAGCTGATGTATCTTTTGATGCTTGGTATGTAAATGTAAATGGTGTAACTGGTGGACTTAAAGATACAACTGGTACAACTTTAGGTGCAAAAGCGGCTGTAGCTGGTATTAACCTTGATTTTAGAACTTCTAAAATTACTAGAACAGGTGAAAACGATAGTGGTTTAACTAAATTAGTTGCTTCTACAAAACTTGGTGCTGCTTCAGTTGTTGCTGGTATCGCAATGACTCCAAAAGACAATACTCAAGCTACAATTGATACAGACAATGATGCACAATCTGGTTTCAGATTATGGCAAGCATCAACTGAGAAGTTGAACAATTCAACTGCTTATTTACTTGGTGCAAAAATGGAAGTTATTCCTGGTGTAACTTTGGGTGCTGATTATGTTGCAGCAAGTGCTGATGTGGCAGCAACTAGCACAACTACGGGTGTTGTAGCTACTGCATATTACACTCCAGGAGTATTTGATGCTACAACTGGTGTTACTGGTGCTGCTACTTTAGTTCCTGTGTCTGCAGGTACTACTACTACAGTTGCTGCTCAAACTGTTGATGTTTCAGAATTATTACTTACGGCTACATATGCTATGAGCAAAAACTTTACTGTTCATGCTAGATATTCTATGATGTCAACTGATTATTCAGGAACAACAAAAGATGTTGATAGCAATATGGGAAGATTAGAACTTAAATATACATTCTAATATTTTTAGAATTATTTCTCTCGTTCCCACTCTCCGAGTGGGAATGCAGACAAACACAAAGGTTGGGTTTCGGCTCAACCTTTTTTTATGCCCAAAACACCGTTATTGCAAAATCACTTTTTAACATTTTCTGATATAATTTTCGAAATAGCAGAAAGGATTTAAGATGCCTATTATTTCATATTTTTTTGGAATCTATATAAGAATGTACCATGATGACCATCCTCCAATGCATATTCATGTTGAGTATCAGGGATACATTGCTTTAATAAACATTCAGAATGCAGAAATTATTAAAGGAAATATTCCTAAAAAAGCTTATAATATTGTCAAAGAATGGATTTTTGAGCATCAAACAGAACTTTTTGCAGATTGGGAATTGGCACAACGATTTGAGCCTTTAGAAAAAATAATAGGAGCTGATAATGATTAATTTAATAAAAGTTTCGCCATGCGAAGATTGCAAAATAAAACTTTATTTTTCTGATAATAGTTTTGGTATTTGTGATTTTTCATATCTTTTAGAAAAGAATACAATTTTAACTAAGCCTTTAAAAGATAGAACATATTTCAAACAGTTCTTTATTGACTTTGGGGCTTTGTGCTGGAAAAATGGACTTGAACTGAGTGCTGAATCACTGCATCTTAAATTAAAGCAAGAAGGCAGTTTGCATTTAGTTAAAAATGCTGCTTAAATCAATGCTGTTTCTATGCCCAAATCTCTTTTTAACATTTTCTGATATAAGTTTCGAAAATACAAAAAAGGAAATGATATGCGAACCGTAACTTCTCTCGTTCCCACTCTCCGAGTGGGAATGCAGACAAACACAAAGGTTGGGTTTCGGCTCAACCTTTTTTTATGCCCAAAATACCGTCACTGCGAGAGAATCGAAGCAGTCCAAAGAGGAAATGGATTGCCACACTTCGTTCGCAATGACGGGAAATGGATTGCTTCGTACCATGCCATGACAACCAAATCACTTTTTAACATTTTTGGATATAATTTTCAAAAATACAAAAAAGGAAATGATATGCGAACCGTAACTTTAAAAATTAGTGATGCTTATTTTGATAACTTTATGGCTTTTTTACAAATGCTTCCAAAAAAAGCTGTTCAGTTTGAGCAAAATACAAAATCATCTGAAGTGAAAAAAATACAAAGCTACATAGAAGAAGCCATGAGTGATGTTACATCAAAACGGTCAAGAATTGTCCGAGTAATTAAGTGAGCCACTTGCAAATTCAAACAAATGATTATAAACAGTTTCAATCATCATCTTTCCCCTTTAAAAATAACCATTTACAGGGAGTAAATAGTGATTTTTAAAGTGAAAATCTAATAATTGCTACTATTCATACTCGAAATCTTTGAATTT
>CAMCYD010000062.1 GCA_945883785.1 Helicobacter pylori PMSS1 | reverse complement strand
CTTGCAAATTCAAAGATTTTGAGTATGAATAGTAGCAATTATTAGATTTTTACTTTAAAAATTACTTTTTGCTCTATGCAAATGGTTATTTTTAAAGTAAAAAGATGATGATTGAAACTGTTTATAATCATTTGTTTGAATTTGCAAGTGGCTCTAAAGGATTTAGCTTTATATTGAGGATAAGACTAAAACTTTTTTTAATTTTATTTATGTATAGTATGAAAAATAACTTAGATAAAGAGGCAAATATGTTTTTTGGAACGAAAAAATTACAAAACGAGATTGATGATTTAACAAGAAAACTATCAACTTCAGAGCTCGCATTAGGTTCTTCTCTTGAAAAAGCAAAAGATAAAGACAATGAACTTAGCAATTTAATTTCGAAGAATAATCATCTTCAAAGTACAATTAATGAATTAAATGAAAAATTGAAAAAATCAAATGATATTGTAACCATATCATCTTCCTCTGACCATTTAAGTGAAAATCTTCAATATTTACTTACTAGCGAGAATGAAAATCTTAAACTAGGCTTATTGGATATTCAAGCAAACTTAGCAGAATCGACAGATTTAGCGAGAGAAAATCTCAATAGCACTCAAAATGTAAAAATTGTGTTTAAAGGGTCTTCTTTAAAATTGCAAGAAATTACAAATGAAATAAATTCACTTTATGCAAATGCAACAGAAATAAATCAGGTGGTAAATCAATTAAATGAAAAAGCGGTAAATATTGCAAAAGCAGTTGTTACTATTGATCAAATTTCATTCCAAACAAATATTCTTTCTCTCAATGCGGCAGTTGAAGCAGCGACTGCTGGAGAAGCTGGTAAAGGTTTTGCTGTTGTTGCACAAGAAGTTAGAAACCTTGCAAATAGGAGTAGCGACTCGGCAAAAGAGATTAGTGGTGTTGTCCAATCAATTCAAGATAGTGTTAAACAAACAAATGAAAAATTTGAACTTATAACAAAAGCTATCAATCAAATTTCACAAACAACACTTAATTATTCAAACGAAATTAATGGTGCTATGAATATAACTTCAACAGCATTTGATGGACTTAATAGTATCACAGATAGAATTTTTATGAGTTTAGCAAAACTTGACCATGTCATTTGGAAAGTAAATACTTACCTTTCTGTGGCAAACAAAAAACCTTCATTTGGGTTTGTAGATCATAAAAACTGTAGATTAGGCAAATGGTATAATGAAGGTCTTGGCAAAAAATTCTTCTCGAAGACTCCTAGTTATGGAAAATTAGATGTCCCACACAGCAAGGTTCACAATGCCACACATCATGTGTTTGATTCAATAAAAGATAATGGGGTTGACTATGATTTTGCCGTGAAATCACTTGTTGAAATGGAACAGGCGAGTAAAGATGTATTCAAACTGCTTGATCAAATTTTACACGAGAGACATTAGTAAAATAGTTGAAAAACTTCTGATATGTGGTGGTAGAGTTTCCTCTGCTGCTTTGCTTTTCCCAAAAAATTAAAAACTTTGTATATCTTTGTCACTAGATTTTTGTTGTATGTAATTAGAAATTTGAACTAAACAATATGTGACAAGAAAAATAAACAATCCCGCAAAAAAACTTATCCATGGTGCCGTATCCATAACATCTTTCCCGTCACTAAGTATTGTTCCTAAACTTATTTCTGGTGGATTGATTCCTAGTCCCAAAAAACTAAGTCCTGACTCTCCAAGTATTGCTCCACCAACTCCAAAAGTAAAAGAAACTAAGAAAATTGGTGCTAGCAATGGTGCAAAATATTTAAAAATTATTTTAGCATTCGATACGCCAGCCAACTTCAAGATTTTAATGTAGGGTTTATTTCCAATTGCAAAACTTTCACTTCTAATAAGTCTCGCTATACTCATCCAACCAGTTATGGAAAGGACAATAATAATAACAAATATCGATGCATCAATATAACTGACAAGTGCAAGTAATAAAAAGAAAGTGGGAAAAGTTAAAAACAAATCTATCAAAATGACAACAGTTTTATCTATATTCCCTTTGAAATAGCCACCATTTATACCTATGAAAAGTCCGATAATAGAAGTGATACTTGCACTGAGAAATCCGATAATAAGTGAGACTTTACCACCTTCAATCACTCTGGCCAATAAATCTCTTCCAAGCCTATCAGTGCCAAAAAAATGTTCAAAAGAAGGTGCTCGCAAAATTTGCGATGGATTCAAATCATAAGGGGAAGCTTCATAAATAAATCCTCCAAAAAAAGTAAAAAAAACTATAAACAATAAAATAAAAAAATATACCTTTATATTCATATTAAAATAGTTTTACTCCTCTATTTCAAGCTTTTGAAAATACGAAAGACAACTATTTCCAAACTTTTTTGTTTTATATTTTCTAAAAGTTCCAATAATATCCGGAAGAGTAAGCTCACTTTTGTGTTCAAAAGTTACAAGAAATATATTTTCATTAGTAAGTTGTTCTACCATTTCAAAAGACTTTTGATAAATAGTATCCATCCCATCACGAAAATCAAATGGTGGGTCAATATAAACAATAATAGAGTCATTTTTAAAGCTATTAATCAGTCTTGGTAATATTTCAAAAGTATCCCCAAGTATAGGAGTAGATTTTTCTCCATCAACAGTTTTACAATTTTTCTCAAGTACTTTATACGAATTTTTATCTATTTCACAAAAATAACTGTGTTTTGCACCTCTGCTAATGGCTTCAAGTCCAATGCTCCCGCTTCCGCCGAAAGCTTCAACAAAAATAGTATCAATAACATCGTATTGTAAAACATTGAAAAAAGATTCTTTCAAAATCCCTTTACTACTTCTTGTCGTTTCCAAAGAGGGTAATTCTATAGTTTTACCCCTGTACATCCCTGCAATTATTTTTGTTATTAATTTACTATTCATACACACTTCCAATTTATTTTAAATATTTTTATTTTTATCTAGCGTATCCGCTAGCTCGCAGTTCTCGTATCACATTCACTTTTATTTCACCTGGATATTGTACTTTGTCTTCTATCGTTTGCGCTATTTTTGTGGCCATTAGTATTGCTTCATCATCATTTACAAGTTTCGCATTAACAATAACCCTTATCTCTCTTCCTGCATTTATTGCATATGCACTTATAACTCCAATATTACTATTTGCAATCTCTTCAATCTCTTCAACTCTTTTTAGAAAACTCTCAAGCACTTCTCTTCTTGCTCCTGGTCTAGCTGCACTTAATGCGTCTGCAGCACAAACAGCTGCACTTTCTATACTATTTGCTTCTTCATGTCCATGGTGAGCGTATATTGCGTTGATAACCTCTTCAGGTTCACCAAGTTTTTTGCATAAATCTGCACCAATATCGACATGACTTCCTTTCATCTCATGTGTTAAAGCTTTGCCAATATCATGTAATAGTCCTGCTCTTCTAGCTTTTACAGTGTCACCACCTAATTGTGAAGCGATAAGCCCAGCTAAATTTGCTACCTCAAGTGTGTGAGCCAAGGCATTTTGACCATAACTTGCTCTATATCTAAGTCGCCCAACAAGCTCAATTAATTCAGGGTGCATATTTTTGATACCAAGTTCTAAAATAGTATTTTCGCCCTCTTTGAGTATTCCTGCATCAAATTCACTTTTAACTCTTAAATAAACCTCTTCAATTCTAGCAGGCTGAATTCTTCCATCTTCAATAAGTTCTTCAATAACTCTTGTGGCAATAGCTCTTCTATAAAGATTAAAACTGCTTACCATTATGGTATTTGGTATGTCCCCTATAATAATATCAACCCCAAGGCACATTTCAAGAGTTTTGATATTTCGACCTTCTTTCCCTATAATTTTCCCTTTTGTTTCTTCATCTTTCAAAGAGATATTATTTGTAAGTCTCTCGGCTGCAAACTCTCCTGCATATCTTGTAACGGCATGAGAAAGAATATTTTGAACCTCTTTTTTGGAATTTTTTTGAGCTTCTTTATACACTTTTCTAAAAATTGATGCCGTAATATCCCTTGACTCATCTTTTACAAGTTGAATCATATTTTCTTTTGCTTCCTCCTGAGTAAGACCACTTACATTTTCTAAAATCCTTACTATCTTCTCAAGTTTTTTATTGTAATCCTTTTCTTGATATTCAAGCCCTTTTCGTAAAGCTTCAATTTTAGATTTTGATTCAAGTGCATTAGCCTTCTCTTTCTTTATATTTTCTAATTCGATTTCTAAATGATAATTTATCTCTTTCTCTTTTTTTTCTATCAGTTTTTTTGACTCTTTAAACTCATTATCAAATTCTTTTTTTGCTCTCAATTTTGCATCTTTTAATACATTAAGTGCCTCAAGTTCTATCACTTTTGCTTTTGCTTTTGCTTGCTCTATATATATTTCGAATTTTGCATTATCTATTTTTTTAGATATTACAAAACCTACAATTGCGCTTATTACAGCTATTATAAATGCTCCTGCTATTTGTTCCATATCATCGTACCCTTATCTGTAATAATATAATCAGATTTTATGTCATGTATTTGAGTTAAAGTTATCTCTGACTTACATAAACTAAGTTGTGTAAATACGGTCTTTGGTTTATATTTTAATGTGGCAAAAAATCTATCATAAAATCCAACCCCAAAACCAATTCGTCTAAACGTTGAATCAGTTCCTATAATAGGCACTATTGCTAAATCAATTCTCGCTTTTATATTAGAATTATTCGGCTCATATATGTTGTATTTTTTTTTATGTAATGGTAACCTAAAAGGCACTACTTCTAAACTATTGCCAACCATAGAAGGAACATAAACTCTATAATTCTTTTTTTTTCTTAAAATATTTATTACATTCCGTACATCAACTTCGATATTAAGTGGTATATACAATAAAATATTTTTTGCTTTTTCAATTTCTATAACTTTTAATATTTCTTTTGAAATAAATTTGTCTTTTTTTATTTTTCCAATTTTACTACAAAACTTTAACTTTTTAATACATAATTTTCTAAAATCACTCTTTGTAAGATTTTTCATCTTTTAAGCCTCTATTGGATAAAATCCAGCCCACATATTACCAAAAGGAAATAAAAATGAAGATTAAAAAATCACTTTTTTTTGTATTATTATCTTTAAGTTTAATAGCAACTGGTTGCGACAAAAAAGAAAATATTAGCGGAGATGTTGTTGCTCAACCTACTGTTAAAGATATTACATTAAATTTAAAAACATCAATAGGCGACAAAATAACAGTTGAACGGAAAAAAGGACTTTGGTCTTTTGAGCAATATCCAAATAAAACTGTTTTAGTTGTCTTTTTTGCTACTTGGTGTCCACCGTGTAAAGCTGAGATACCACATCTTATCAATTTGCAAAATAAATATGGAAAAGATTTTCAAGTTATCTCTGTTTTGGCGGAACAAAATAAATCAAATGAAGAAATTGCAAGTTTTATAGCTAAATATGGAATCAAATATCCAGTAGCCAATAGTGAAGTTAATTTTGAATTTGCCGATGCAGTTGGTGGAGTTGATGGGATTCCTGCTATGTTTTTATTTAACAAAAAAGGTGCTTTAGTGATGCAATACGAAGGCGCTACACAAGAAGAGATTTTAGATAGTGATATCAGCAAACATATTGGAAAATAGATGTTTGGTCTTTTTAAAAAAAGAGAGATAGTTCCCGATACAGAAATTAAAACTACTGAAGAGAAAAGTTTTTTTGCTAAAGCTTTAGAAAAAACTATTCAAAACATTGTTGGTATCACTGGTTTTGGAACTAAAAGTGAAAAGATACCTTTTGAAACTATTGAAGAAATATTGATAGAATCAGATATGACTTACGATATTGTTGAACTTGCGATGAATGGTTTGCCAAATTTCATCACAAGGGAACAATTACGACATAGACTTATTTCTTTGTTTGAATTTGCTCCAAAAATTGAAACTGAAAATTTACCTTCTCCGTATGTTCAACTTATCATCGGAGTGAACGGTGCTGGGAAAACAACAACGATAGCAAAACTGGGAAATATGTATAAAAAAGCTGGGAAAAAAGTTATTTTAGGTGCTGGGGATACTTTTAGGGCAGCCGCAATTGAGCAACTCTCCATTTGGGCTTCAAAGCTTGATGTTTCTATTGTTAAAACACAACAAGGACATGATTCAAGTGCTGTTGCATTTGATACTATTCAATCTGCTGTTGCTAAAAATATGGATAATTGCATTATTGATACAGCTGGAAGACTTCAAACTCAAGCAAATCTCAATAAAGAATTAGAAAAAATTGTAAAAGTGTGTAACAAAGCACAAGAGGGCGCACCTCATCAAAAACTTCTTATTTTAGATGGAACACAAGGAAACAGTGCCATAGCTCAAGCGAAAGCCTTTCATAAAATAATTGGAATTGATGGGATAATCGTCACAAAATTAGATGGCACAAGTAAAGGTGGAGCATTATTTAGTATCTCAAATGAACTAGAACTTCCTATATTATTTGTGGGAATTGGAGAAAAAGCTGATGATTTAATCCCTTTTTCTCCCGATGATTTTGTTGATAGTTTATTAGATGGTATTTACGCTTAAAACAAATTCACTATAAATCATGGAGCCACTCAAATTAGCCAATAGCAAAAAAGAGTGGTTTTGGATAATTATTACATTATTTATTATTTTTTCAATCAATCTTTATCGTAATTATGATTTATTCAAAGAACTTAAATCTGATGAAATATGTGAAATAACTGGGAAAATTATCAATATTTTTCCAAAAGAAGAAAAAAATATTCTTAAAATCGAAACTAGTAATTTCACTTTTTTTACAGCTTCGCAAAAAGATTTAGATTTAAAGAAATTTCAATCAATACACTTTATATTGGTAACAGAGAAAATAAAGTTTATTGATTATTTACAAGGATTCTTTGCTCCAATATTTAGTGTAGAAACCATAAATACTAATCGTACGATTGTAGAAAACATAAATTATAAAATCTCTTCGCAACACACAAATAAAACACTTGGTGAACTATTTAATACATTATTTTTTGCTACCCCAATTGATAAAGAGCTTCAAAATTTATCTGCCATTTATGGTATAGCTCCTGTAATTTCAATAAGCGGATTTCATTTGGGAATTATTTCATTTGTATCATATTGGATATTAAATATTTTATATTCTCCCTTTCATCAAAAATACTTTCCATATCGGAATAAGAAACTAGACTTACTTGTGATTATTTCCATATTGCTTTTTATATATCTTTTAGCGCTAAACATTATCCCATCATTCTTGAGGTCATTTATGATGTTTATCGTCGGTATATTTTTATTGAGATCAAACATTAAAATTTTATCATTTGGTTCACTTGGAATTATTACTCTTTTAATAATTGCTTTTTTCCCAAAACTTCTATTTTCATTATCTCTTTGGTTTAGCATTGCTGGAGTTTTTTATATTTTATTATTTATACAATATTTTAGTCACTTAAATAAATATATTGGATTTATATTTTTTAATTTTTGGATATTTTTTGCTGTTAATCCAATAACACATTTTTTCTTTGGCACAACAGCATTTATTCAATTACTATCTCCAATCATTACGATTGGATTTATTGTTTTTTATCCACTTGAACTTATTTCGCATTTAATTGGTTATGGGGATATTTTAGATAATTTTTTAGAACTTTGGATAGCTACAAACCCAAAAAATACTTTAGTTTTCACCCCTGTTTGGCTTTTTGGAACCCTTATTATGATAAGTTTATTAGCTATTTGGAATAAATTATTTTTTTACCTCCTAAATATTGTGATAATACTTTTTAATAGTTATCTTTTTTTACTTGCTGGACTTATCTATTATGGATAAAATATGCTGTTATCCCCTCGCTGATACCATTTGCAACATCTTGTTGATACATATCTGTCATCAAAATTTTAGATTCTTCTGGGTGAGAAATATAACCAACCTCAATCAAAACTGCTGGCATTTGAGCACCAACTAGAACCCAAAAAGGAGCTTCTCTCACTCCATTATCAATCATTTCTTTCCCGTATCGTTTTCGCACTTGATACAAAATATGACTTTGCACATCTATAGCCATTTTTTGAGATTGAACTGTTTTGCTTCTATTTAAAAGAGTTAAAACCAAATCTTGATCATTGAAGTTATCCATTGCATCCATATCCTCTTTATTTTCTAAAGCAGCAACACCTTTTGCTCTCTCGCTACGTGCAGGAGAAAGAAAATATGTTTCAATTCCTCTTGCATACATGATTCTATCTTTTGTCACTGCATTTGCATGAATAGAGACAAAAAGATCTGCATTTTTTCTATTAGCTATTCCTGTTCTCTCTTTTAAAGTAATATAAGTATCGTCATCTCTAGTCAAATAGACAACATATCCCAAGCTTTTTAAATCATCGTACAAATATTTTGCTATTTTTAAAGTTACTACTTTTTCATACTCATTATTAGGCCCAACCGCTCCAGAATCTTTTCCACCATGTCCAGCATCAATTACAATAACTTTTGTTTTATTATTTTTTGGACTCGTATATTGAATCGTCTCTACAACCGCTTCCTTTTCAGCTGAAACAATCTCTTTTAGTGATACTGCTATATTATTCTTGATAACTAATCGCTTATCTGATATGAAATAATAAGTCTTTGTGTCGTTTCCATCAAAAATACTCAAATGCAATACATCATCAGTTTCTTGAGAAATATCTATACTTGTAATGCCATCAAGAGTTATTTTTGTTGTTTCTGCATCTCTAAAATTACCTTTTATCTCAAAAGTGTAAAGATACCCATTTTTCTCATGTTTTTTCAAAAACTTAATATCATTTTTGGATATTTTTTTTGAAAAATCCACAATAATCGTATTGTCTTTAGACTGTATGGATTTAATATCATAATTAATATTACCTTTTACAAATTTTTCTTTTTCTTTAAGTAATCCATCTGGTATATCAGCTAAAATATTTTCATCTTTTAAATCTTTATATTTTGTTTCTGTGGGTGTGTACTTTATTTTTATTTTTGAAGAAGAGCTATTCTTTTTATCGATTCTATACAATTCACTTTTATATTTTGAAATATCCTGATCAGCTTTTTCGCCATACAAAATTAAATCTTTTAAGTACAGAACCTCTTTTTCTTTATCATTTTTAAAAATAGCAGTAATGTAATTCTTTTTAGCAATTTTATACTTATCAAAATCTACATTAGCATGCAATGTTACAAAAAAGAAAGCAATCCAAATGAAAGCAAAAAAAGAGATAGCTTTTATTTTTTTCATAAATATAAACTATTCTTCCCCATTAACTAATTTATCTATAAGTTCCTTGACACTACAAAGTTCTTTTACTCTATATCCATTTGAACCCGTAAAAAATAACCCATTTTCTGTATCACCATTATAGGCATCACTCAATCTATCAGCGATACAATATCCGACAGCTTTTGCTTCTACTCCTCTATGACAAGGTGCAACACAATTTGAAATACAAACCACTTTTGGTGCAGTTCCATTTTCAATATTTTTTTGAAGTGCAGTTAATACGCCACGAGCTGGCAAACCCACTGGAGATTTTAATAATTTAATGTCTTCCTCTTTTGCATCAATAATAACTTGTTTAAAACTAGAATGAGCATCACATTCATAAGTTCCAATAAATCTAGTCCCCATCTGAACACCAGCACAACCTAATGCTAAAAATGTATCAATATCATTTTTATCCCAAATTCCACCAGCCGCAATAATTGGAATATTACCCCACTCTTTAGCCTCTTCAATCACGGGGGTAATTATATTTTCTAATTGAAATTCATCCATAAAACATTGTTCATAACTAAAACCTTGATGTCCACCACTCAAAGGTCCTTCAACAATTACAGCATCAGGTAATTTGTCATATCTTTTCCATTTTTTGCAGATAAGCCTTAATGCTCTAGCACTTGATACGATAGGGACAAGGGCAACATCTGGATAGTTTTTCGTGAATTCTGGCATATTTGTTGGTATTCCAGCACCGGTAATAATAATATTGATACCAGCCTCACAAGCATCCTCAACAATTCTTCCATAATCATTGCTTGCATATAAAACATTGCAAGCTAGTGGTTTATCTCCACAAATCTTTCTTGCATTTTTAATGATATCAGTTAATCCATCTTTTGAATAAAAATTTTCTTCTCCAAAAGGCTTACCTTGCACATTTTTATGGGAAAATTCTTTATTGTTATAATATCCTGTTCCAACTGCAGAGATAACTCCTAATCCACCCTCTTTGCTGACATTTCCAGCTAACTTATCCCAGCTAATCCCAACACCCATTCCACCTTGGATAATTGGTTTTTCAATTTCATATTTACCTATTTTTAATGCTTTCATATAATCCCCTAAATTGTATTTATTCTAACAAAGTTTTTCTTTCCTTTTTGTAAAATAAATGTACCTTTTTCAAATTTCATATTACTATCTTCTAATTTAATTTGGTCAATTTTAACAGCACCACTTTCTATATCTCTTCTAGCTTGCGAAGTTGAATTTACAAGTTTTGTATCAACTAATATTTGACAAATCCAAGCACCTTGTGCAAATTCATACTCATCCATAGTTGTTGGAATATCTTTATTAGCAAAAATTTTAGTAAATTCTTCTTTCGCTTTTATCCCTTCCCCTATTCCATGAAATCTATCAACTATTTCCATAGCCAAATCATCTTTCACTTTTTTTGGATGTAAAGTATTATTTGCAACATTCTCTTTTAAATTTTCAATCTCTTTGAGTGTTTTGTTTGAAAGAAGTTCATAATATCTCCACATAAGTTCATCACTAATACTGAGAACTTTCCCAAACATATTATTTGCTTTGTCCGTTACACCAATATAGTTTCCTAATGATTTTGACATTTTTTGTATCCCATCAAGTCCTTCTAATATAGGCATCATTAAAACAGCTTGTTGCTTATTGATTCCATATGTTTTTTGAAGTTGCCGCCCCATAAGAAGATTAAATTTTTGGTCTGTTCCTCCTATTTCAATATCAGAGTTTAAATGAACACTATCATAGCCTTGAAGCAAAGGATAAATAAATTCACTCAAAGCAATTGGAGTATTTGTACTATATCTTTTAGAAAAGTCATCTCTTTCTAACATTCTAGCAACTGTTAGATTTGAAGCAAGAGCTAACATTCCAGAAGCTCCAAGAGGTTCTAGCCAATCTTTGTTATACACTATAATCGTTTTTGACTCATCTAAAATTTTGAAAGCTTGTGTTGTATAACTTCCTATATTATTTTTTATATCCTCATCGGTTAAAATCTTTCTTGTAACATTTTTTCCTGTTGGATCCCCAATTGTAGCTGTAAAGTTTCCTATTAAAAACTGGACGATTCCTCCATATTTCTGGAAAATTGCTAATTTTTGCAAAAGTACAGTATGCCCAAGATGCAAATCAGGTGCAGTTGGATCGAAACCAGCTTTTACAAAATAATTTACCCCGTTTTCGTAGTAATTCTTTAAAAGTTTTTCAATCGCTTCAATATCAATAATTTCAGAAGTCCCTCTTAGAATTTCATTCAATGCTTGTTGTATTTTTTCTTCCATTCATCTCTCCAATATTATTTATATGCATCATCACCAGAATAAAATTCTATGATTTTAGCTTTTTGGTTGACTATTTTTTTAATTTTTTCACTATTATTATTTTTTATTTCAAAATCTATTGTGCAATATTGCACATGAGAATGCCTATCTTTTCCATATTCAATAAATAATACAGTTGCATCATAATTAGAAAGGTGTGTTAATAATCTCGCTAATTCGCCTTTGATATTTTTTAAACTCACAACTATTTTATAAATATAATATTTATCATCACTCCATCTACAAAATACCATTTGATGTTTTTGCTTCATAAAAGCATAAGCATTTTCACACATTTTATGATGAACAATGACATCTTTTCCATCTCTAAATGCAACTATTTCATCATTCAATTTTGGATGGCAGCAATGGTCAAAAGAGCAAGATGATAATGAAAAATTTGAATAAAACACAAGGTTTTCAAACTTATACTCTTTTAAATTAAGCAATTGGACTTTCATTCTTGCCAATAAACCAAGCTCATTTCTTATAATAATTTCAATCATCTTTTTTAAGTGTTTTAAATGATCTAAGTTTTCAACAACTTTATATACTTTAGATTGCGGATATTTTTCCAAAATATTACTTGTATATCGTGAAAAAATTGTATTTAAAATATTTTTACCATTTAAAATATCAATCTGCTTATGCCTATTTTGACACAAGACTCTAATCCCTTTTTTTGCTTTAGTTGTTTTTACAATATTTATCCATGAACAACGAACCATAATTTCATCAGTTTTATTTATGGAAACAATATCTCCACTGCTAAGTTCAGTAATAAGTGGTTTTCTAACTTTATTAATAAAACAGTCAACTGCTTTATTTCCAAGGTCAGTATGAATCATATATGCAAAATCATATGCACAAGAACCTCGTGGCATTTTGAAAAGTTCTCCTTTTGGTGAATACACAATGATTTCCTCATAAAATAATTCTTTTTTTGTTTCATCGTAAAATTCTTCCACATTTTCATTATCCATTTCCAATGTATGCAACCATTTTAAATTTGGTTCTTTGAAATTATTTTGACCATTTTTATATTTCCAATGAGCTGCTACACCAAATTCTGCAATTTTATCCATATCTTTAGTTCTTATTTGAATTTCAAATATTTTTGTATTATGAAAAACTGTAGTATGAATTGTTTGATACCCATTTTCTTTTGGAATAGCAATGTAATCTTTAAATCTTGAAATCAAAGGCATATAAGTAGTATGAATATATCCTAAAACTTTATAACATTCTAACGGGGTATTTGTAATAATTCGTATCGCTAAAAGATCAAGAACTTCATCAATCGTCACACCTTTTCTTTGAATTTTTAAATATATTGAATAATAGTGCTTTATCCTGCTATAAATCTTGATATTTCCATCAAATTCATTATTTAAAACGGTACTCACATCTTCTATAAATAAATTAAATGTATTTTGAATTTTATCTTGAAAACTTTTAATATATTCGTCAATCTTTCTATATTCATTTGGGTAAATATAGAAAAAAGATAAATCTTCAAGTGTATTTTTAATTGAGGACATACCAAGACGATGAGCAATAGGGGCATAAACAACTAAAGTTTCTTCTGCTATTCGAAATCGTTTTTCATCACTTAATGCATCAAGGGTAAGCATATTATGAGTTCTATCAAATAATTTGACTAACAAAACTCTTACATCTTCGATTGATGCAACAAGCATTTTTCTAAAAGTCATAGCTGATTTTAACAATTTGTCTTTTTCTTTACTGTTTGTAAATTCAGTAACTCTAATTTCTGTAATTTTAGTTAGTCCATCTACAATATTTGCAACATCAAGACCAAATATTTCTTTAATATGTTCCAGAGAATAGGTCGTATCTTCAACGACATCATGCAATAAAGCAGCAAGAACCATTGATTCGTCATTACTATAATGTGCAGTAATAGCTGCAACCAAAATAGGATGAACTGCATAAGCTTCGCCACTTTTTCGATATTGATTTTTATGTGCTTCTATGCAAAATATTACAGCTTTATCAATTAAAGAAGTAGTGGTAATAGAATTGTGGAGTGTATCAATAGCATCATCAATACTATTGATACTTTTTATTAAAGTTAAATATTTTTCCAAATTCTAAATATTTTTAAAATTATTTTTTGAAACCATCAATGACTAATAAACCCTTTGCAATTTCATGAATCGCAATATCTGTATATTTCATATTCTTTAACATAGCACTATCTAAAAGTGGTTTTGCTCCTTTACTTAGTTCATCAGCTCTTTGACCAGCAGCTAATGCCAAAATGTATCTATCGTTTCCAACTCTTTCTAGTGCTTTTGCTAAAATCTCTTCTATTCTCATTTTATTCCTTTATTTTACGATTGAACATTTACTATAGTCACCATTAACTATTTTAAATAAATTTCCTTTTTCATTCATATTTGCAACAACAATTGGTAACTTATTATCTTTTGCTAAAGCAATTGCAGTATCATCCATAACTTTAATATGATCTTGCAGTGCTTCATCATACGAAATAACATCCAGTTTAACAGCATCAGGATATTTCATAGGATCTTTGTTATAAACACCATCAACTTTTGTAGCCTTTATAAGCATACAAGCTTCGATCTCTGTAGCTCTTAAAGTTGCTGCTGTATCTGTAGTGAAATATGGGTTTCCGGTTCCAGCTGCAAATATAACAACTCTTTTCTTTTCAAGATGTCTTTTAGCTCGTCTTACAATAAATGTTTCCGCTATTTGTTCCATTTTAATAGCAGTTTGTAGTCTTGCTTCAAGTCCAATATGTTCTAAAGCTTCTTGCATCGCGATACCATTTACAACAGTAGCTAACATTCCCATATAATCACCACTTGTTCTTTTTATGATTCCATCTGCAGCAGCACTAACACCTCTAATAATATTACCACCACCAATAACAATACCAACTTCAATATTATTATCAACTAATTGTTTAATTTCATTTGCAATGTATGCTAATATTTGGGTATCAATTCCATAACCACCTACACCAGCTAACGCTTCACCAGAAAATTTTACTAGCACCCTTTTTTTCATACATATCCCCGATTAAAATTTTTGCATTATAGCTTTTTTATACTAACTCTTTCATAAAATAATATATTCTTCAGATAATTCCATCCTTTGTCACTTCAATAAAATATAATTATCACTTGTATAGGAAGTTGGTAAGTGTTCACTTTCTATATAAATTATAAAAACAATAGATTATTTTCTTTGTAGCTAAAAAAAAGAGACCTTAAAAGTTGGCGGCGACCTACGTTTCCACAACTGAAAGCTGCAGTATTATCGGCGATGAGAATCTTGACTGCCAGGTTCGATATGGGGCTGGGTATTTCCTTCTCTCTATAACCACCAACATTTAAAATCTC
>CAMCYD010000061.1 GCA_945883785.1 Helicobacter pylori PMSS1 | reverse complement strand
ACGACCAAAATATGGGAAAATTGTTAAAGATTATGAATGATTTTTTATAACACTTGAACACTTGTGTTATAATTTTAACTCAGAAAATATTCTTAACTAAAGTGTTCAAGTAAAACTGAAAACAGTGTTCAAGTAGACCGATTTAGGCAAATTGAGTATATCTGAACTTTGCAGGGAAATTGATAATCTTGATAACTATAAAGCTAGTATTAAAAATACATATTTAGAACTAAAGTCAATTCAAGACAAATCCGAGAATGAAGCTAAAAAGAAAGCAGAGTTTGAAACTAAAATATCAAAAGTTAATGAGATTATCACAACTAAACTGATGAGTCAACTTGGAGATATTCAGAAGAATTATTCCATAGCTGACTATGATACATTTTTAAAAACAGCAAGAGATACATCGTATAAAAAAAGTGCTTCACTTCCCAAAGGAAATAAAGTTACTGAGATAAATGCTGAAAAAAAGAGTGCTAAATATTCGATAAGATCACCTTGTATGATTTTTTGAAATGATACACTATTTTTTAAACTTTAAAGGAAATACCTAAACACTACAAAAAAAATAACCGACTAAAGTCAGCTTTACACTATTTTTGATACAATCATCAAAATACATGTAAGGATTTAATATGCAAATAGCTTTAAATATCAATCAAAATGAATTAAATAATGAGTTTTTATCTCTTATGAAGCAATTATTTAAAAAAGATAATGTGAGTGAAATCGTTGTAAAAAAAGAGAAAATCCAATTTGAAGAGTTTGATACATCCGTACCTCTTGATACGATTTTGGCAGATATCTCCAAAGCTGGATATAGTGCAGAGTTTATAGAAGATTTAAGTGCTGGACTTAAAAAAACTATTTACTAAAATGATACTTTTACCACTTATTGAGGAACAACTGGGCTATTTATCAAAACACAATTTATCAAAAAAGTTCCAAAAAGCTAAAGAATTATTTGAAATAAACATCTATCATCCCTCTTTAAATGTTGAAATACTTGAACCAAAATATCTTAAAATGTATTCCTTTAGGCTGGACAAAAAATATAGAGTTGTATTTGTTGTCTTAGATGGCAATGCAAAGGTAGTAAGTATTACTAATCACTACAAATAGTTCTATTCGATAAACTTCACTGCCCCTTTAAAATATACTGTATCGTCAGCTTTTCTAATAGTAAGTTCCTCCCCGCTTTTTGGATAGACTTTTACAGCATCCCCAATCAATCCAAGATTTGAAGCTCGCAAAAATGAAGCGACCATCCCAGTCCCACAAGCAAGAGTTTCACCCTCAACACCACGCTCAAATGTTCTCACATACAATTTCCCATCTTCTACTCTGGCAAAGTTGACATTGGCATTGTATTTTTTTCTTAGTCTTGCACATACTTCAAGATTAAAATCATCTAAATTTTCAGTCATTATCACAAAATGAGGAACACCAGTATTGACTACCCAGCAACTAAAACCTTCCTCTTCAAATGGCTCTTTAACTTCAAAAGGTTTGGTCATCTGGGTTTCTACGATATCACCATCTATAGTGCAGTTTATCTCCCCAGCACCTGTTAAAAACTTTGTAAAACTACCAACAAGCTGATTTGTATAAGCATACAAAGCAACGGCTCTCGTCCCATTTCCACACATCGTAGCAGTTGAGCCATCGTTGTTATAAAAAAGCCATTCAAAGTCATATACAAGATGGGGAACAACTACGATAAGCCCATCCACAGCCTCTTTTTTACAAAGTTCAATCGCCAATGCACTATAATCTTTTCTCTCATTTGTATGGAAAATTACAAAAGTATTTCCACTTGCATCATATTTTGAGTATCTCATTTTTGACCCTTTCTACTTCGGAAGTTAAATATTTTAAATCTTTGCTATTATCGATAACATACATCGATAAGCGTTTTTTCTCTTCGATATCCATTTGGTTATTTATTCTACTCAGAGCTGTAGCTTCATCACACTTATCTCTTTTTTGAAGTCTCTCGATTTGAATCTCTTTTGGAGTATACACAACGATACTTTTTCCTATATCATAGTTTTTATTTTCAAAAAAAAGTGGAATATCAATAAGATATGGTTTGTTTTTTGATTCAAACAAAGAAGCCTCTTTTTGTATCTCCTCTTTGATAAGTGGATGGATAAAGTTTTCTAATTTTTTCTTCTCATCCACATTATTGAAAATAAGATTTCCAAGCTCTTTTCGTAAAACTTTCCCATTTTCTACATATTCAGCTCCAAAAAGGGAAGCGATAGTATCACTATGAATATCAAGCAACTTATGGGCTATCTTATCAGCATCAATCGTTAAAAATCCATGTAACATAAACAAGTTTGCCACAGTGCTTTTCCCTGTCGCTATTCCACCTGTTAAGACCACTGCATTTTTAAACATTACCGTTTAGCTATACCAGTCAATGGCTTTTGAATGTAATTTGGAAATACAAACGAAGCATTATGAAGCTCAGTATTATAGTAACTAGCCTCTATAAAATCACTTCTATCCAAAATAATATCCGCTTGTGGATGGTATTTTTTAGATGCGATTACCATCATCCCAGCATCACTTCTATAAGGCATCGCTATCCAAAAGTTTTTTGCGATAACTCCCAAGTCGTGCTTCATAGCTTCACTATTATCATCAAATGAAACGATTTTTGAAGCAAAGATTCCACAACTACTTTCCAAACTTCTCATCACATTTGCCATAATCATATCATCAACCACATCACTATTATAAATCACAACATCAAACTTATCATCGATATTAAAACTATCACTATAAACTACCTCAGCATCATATTTTGCTAATTCATTTTTGATAGCAACATCACCCAAAATAACTAAAACTTTTTTTGCATCTTTATGTGTACACATTGGGATATGTACTAACATTTCACTATTTATTATATTTTTTTCTAACATTTTTTATCCTTATTCTCACAGTCACTGCGAGGTACGAAGCAGTCCAAGAAGTCGATTCTTTGGACTGCTTCGTACCTCGCAGTGACAATATATTTTTGACACTTTAACCAAGTTTTTTTAATCTTAACTCAAATTTTCTAATTTAGATTTATATAAAAGTTACCATCAAATGACCAACTAAAGCTGTACATAAACCAGCGAAGATTCCAGCAACAACATCATCACCCATCACACCCATTCCACCACCGACATCTCTATCGATTCTCCCAATAATAGAAGGTTTCCAAATATCAAAAAGTCGAAAAAAAACAAATGCGACCACTCCAAGAAAAAAGCTATCAGCCAGCACTCCACCAATACTCATAGCGATCCACATTCCAGCAAGTTCATCTATCACAATTTCGCTATTATCATGGGTTCCCACTTCATCTTCGTAGATATTTATCTCTTTAATCGCTATGACTGTTATCAATAGAGAGAGTAAAAAAAGGGTCGTTGGATTGAAAAGATAAAGGACACCAAAACCTAAAAGAAGTGCTACAAAACTCCCAACCGTCCCAGGTGCTTTTTTGGACAATCCACTATAAAAAAGGGTTAAAAATATTTTTCTTGATTTTTGATTCATTATTTATCTTTCTCGATTCCAAATTTTTTTCTTTTTTCCCACAACGATTTTCGGCTAATCCCCAGTTTTTTACTCAGTTCCGTATCTGGATAATTATTTTGAAAATTTAAAACCATCATTTTGACATACTCATTGATAGTCAAAATAGTGTCATTTTGTGTTGCTCGTATCTCTTTTTTGATTGTTGTTTTTTCATATGGAAAATGTTCAACACTATCCAAAGAGCAAAGTACCACATCAAGATCTTTTATATTTTTGAGTAACAACTCTTTTGAACTATTTTTGATATTATGAAAATCGTAAATATAAATCAACTTATCTTTGCAATTTGAAAAATCAAATTTAAACTCTTTTACTAAAGATACAAATTCTATCCCTTTTTTCATCTTTCTTGACAATTCAAATACAATCTTGTCTGCCTCTTTTTGGTCATTTGTTTCTATAAGATATGGAAACTTTGTAGGGAGATTGAGACTTTGTGTTGTCGATTGAAATAAAAAATTCATATAATCTTCAAGTGCTCTATTTTGAACTTGAAGCCTTTTAAAATCTTCATAATGTCGAATTTTTCTCACCAATTCATCAATACTAAAAGGTTTCAAAACATAATCATTCGCTCCAGCTTTCAGAGGTCTTGTAACTGTAGCATCACTTACATACGAAACCAAAAGGATAATCGTACTCCCTAGATATTTTTTTATAATCTCATTCGTATCCCCAACAGGAATATTGGTAGAGAGTAAAACTGTATCATACACTTTTTCTTTGTCCACTTCCAAAATAGAAGCATAATGGCTGACATGGTAACCATCATCTTGAAGTTTTGAAGCAACTTTCTGAGCTAAATAGATATCATCTTCCAAAATCAAAATATTTGTCATTTTTCTAACCTCCAATCATAATATTTTACATTTGCTACACTTTGCACCATCACACCCTCTTTTCTTCCAACAAAGCCCAACTCTTCACCTGTTGTTGCTTTTATATTCACTTTATAAAGAGGCAAACCTAAAAGGGAAGCTAAAGATTTTTTAATCTCGGTTTTGTATGGATTTATTTTTGGAACTTGTGCAACGATTGTCACATCAATATTTACGATGACATAGCCCACATTTTTCACAAAACTCACTATTTTTGCTAGTAAAATTTTAGAATCTACCCCTTTGTACTCTATATCGGTATCGGGGAAAAATTCTCCAATATCCCCAGCACCACAAGCACCCAAAAGAG
This sequence comes from Helicobacter pylori PMSS1, assembly GCA_945883785.1. Lineage (GTDB taxonomy): Bacteria > Campylobacterota > Campylobacteria > Campylobacterales > Arcobacteraceae > CAIJNA01. The sequence goes on along the minus strand of CAMCYD010000061.1, from coordinate 10,232 downwards.
CATCTATAATACTATGGATAAGGACATCTCCATCACTATGAGCTTTAAATCCAAACGAACTGTCAATCTCAACTCCACCTAAAAACATTTTTTTGCCACTAACAAATGGATGGATATCAAGCCCAGTTCCAACAAAAAAATCTTTTGATGGGGGAGTTAAACACGATATTTTAGATAACTCTTCACCAAATGTCAGTTTGATAGATTTTGAAGAACCTTTGACATAAAAAACAGTTCCACCCACACTTTTAATAGCACTACTATCATCTGTGAAAACTCTTTTTTGAGCTATCGCCTCTTGTAGTTTTGAAGTGTTACTTAATTGGGGAGTTTGGATAAGTTTCACCTCATCTCTATTAATTGTTTCATTTTCATACACAACAGTATCAGATGATGACAGATAAGGGACTATACAATCACCCTTTTCTCTATTTTCAAATAAATCTACTATCACCTCTTGAGGGATACAACATCTCGCAACATCTGTTACCATCACATATTTTGATGTTACTTTTTGTAAGCCATTTGCCAAAGAGTGTTGTCTCTCCTCTCCCCCTGCTACAAAAATATACTCATCTGTAAAGTTTTTCATATACTTTAACTCATCTTGATGAGCAACGACAATAATCTTATCAAATTTTTGCTCACTTGTCAGTCGTTTTGTAACATCTAGCCAAAGGGGAATATCCCCACATCGTATCCATTGTTTTTTTGGTTCCAATGCAAACCTAGTCGAGTTCCCAGCACATAATACTATCAAAGTTGTATCAAACAATTATTTATCCTTAGTGTGTAAAAAAGTTACTGATTATAGTAAAATCAACCTTTAAGATTATTGTAATTGCAATCAAACTGTAACAAAAACTACCTCAAAGAAAATCATATTTTGCTTATAACTCTTATCTCAAAATACTATCAACAATACCCAAAATCTTATTGATAGTTGTTTGATTTGCTTTTTCAATAAACTTTATATTTCTTGCATTGTAATCTATAGATTTTAGTTGTTCGGTCATAATAAAACCACTAATATTTTCACTTACTACTTCAATATGAAAAGGAAAATCTTTTTTTGTATTTGTTATAGGACAAGCAAAAGCCAAACCTAAATGTTGGTTAAATACTTTATTGCTAACTATAATTGCAGGTCGTCTTCCCTTTTGCTCATGTCCACTTTGTGGGTCAAAACTAAGAGCGACTATGTCACCTTGGTCTGGGATGTATTTTACCATTCTTCGATTCCTATTTTGTGATTGAACTCTTCGGATATTTTATAATTTGATGATATCTGACTGACAAGTTCATTGATATCGTATTTTTCTTTGGGTTCTTTTATAGGTTCTATGATAATTTTTTGATTTTCTATCAATACTTTTACCTTATCCCCAATCCCTAAATGCAACTCCTCTAAGATATTTTTTGGGAATCTTAACCCTTGAGAATTACCCCATGATGAGATTGTAGCTGTCATATTGGCTCCTTTTTGTGTATATCCGAAGTATATCAAATAAGTTTTAATATAGCAAGGTATTGTATTTGTGGGAACTAGAAAAAATCGGCAATATTTTGAAGTCTTAGAATAGCTCTTTTTGAGAAAATGATTGTTTTAATTTCTGACATATTTGTTCGTGACTTCCAGAAAAGCACTATCAATATCTACAAATTCCCCATTTTCAAATTCTAAATTTGAGATATCTACATCTCTTTTTATCTTTTGAAATTTGATAAATTCAACAAATTTATCAAGCAAAGTATTTTCATCATTTTTAAACTCATCTTTTAAAAACTTTTCTATTTCTGGATTATTTATAGTAATTGCAAACAAATGAAACCCCTTTTGATTTTTACTCGTTCCACCTCTCCTGAGGTGGAATGCATACAAAAGTTAAAATAACATACCAAAACCTCTCAACTTCCACCAAACATTTTATACCCTCATAATCTCTAGCACCCAAATAGGGTCTGACCCCAAAGTTTAATGCCCAAATTTGTTAATTAATTGGTATCCTGTCCCCAGATTTTCAGAGAATTTTGACCTTTGACCCTGCTATCTTGTATTAAGCAGCTATCCCAAATTCAATATGAAACTGTGTAGCTTTCACTTCTGCCACTAAATTTCTATTTTCTTTATGAAGTTCAACAATCCCATATCGTTCAAGTGTTTTGAGTGTTCTTGATAGATTTGATTTTGCACGACCTGTTAAATCTTCTAGCTCTTTTAAAGATGTTGGTTTATTATCAAGGATAGTTTTTAAAAGTTGTTGATTTTCACTTGATAGTATTTGAGCCATTGATTTTATCGATTCAAACCAAACTTTAGGTTCATCTTTTTTTAGTTTGTATTCACCTTTAGCTATTGCAATAGTTCTAGCTTTATATTCCTCTTTGGTTATGATTCCAACATTTAGTATTTTCATTAGTTATTCTCCATATAATATTCTGCTGATTTCCAAAAATCTTCAATGAGTTGACCAGCTGATTCAAACTCATAAGGAACAATATCTACTCTTTTGTGGATATGATCGTATGTTTCTTTCGTTGCACCATATTTTTTCGATGATTTATAACTATGTGCATTGTCATATCCAATTACTCTTTGATTTGTTTTATCATGTAGAGTAAGTGAATATTTCACACCATGAGGTATTGCAACACTAGGGGCAACTTTATGTGCTTCAAACTTTACCCAATAACCATTATCCATTGGAAAAGTTTCACCATGTAAATTTAATAGATTTTCTAAATCATCCATTTAGTTCCTTTGTTATCATCTAATGATAATATACTTCATATTAAAATAAAATTAATCTATGATTGTTGAGATATACTACTCTTTGGAAACTGAACTTTAGTCGAGTCAATGTCAAACCTCTTGTACTTACACTCTTTTAAAAAAATATCGGTTCTTGATTAAAAATTAGCTTTTAGTCAGTAAATAGTAAATCTCTGACCCTGCTATTTTTGCATTCCCATCGATGGACGATGGGAACGAGTTAAAAAGAAAAAATTATTGTTATAAGTTTTCGGAACTCGTGACTTGCCTTGAGCTTTTTGGATGTTTCCTGCTATTTGGTGACTGGACTGTGTGTATGCATTCCCACTTTTGAAAAGTGGGAACGAGGGAAAATAGTAAATACCTGGCCCTGCTATTCTCAGAATTAAAACCTACTATTAAATCCAAACAATATTTTGGTTTCTTTTTCCTCTAAAGTTTTATTATCAAGTTTATTTAGGCTTTTTGTATTTTGACTACTTATCCCTACTGTTGGTTTTAAACTTCCAAATAGTTTAGTATTGAAATAAATTTTTCCAGTTATTGAAGTGATTTTTTCCTCTACATCATACTTTTGAGTTGTGTAGGTATTATCACTATTTGCTAGTTGTAAATCATATTTCAGTGGCAAAAATCTATAGCTACCCTCCACTCCAAAATCAACGAAACTATCTGTTTTGGAGATAAAATTCACACCAACTTCATAACTTAAGTTAAGTGTTTCATCGCTACTTCCACTCCCCGTAGAACTAACAGCATCACTTAAAGTGGTATTTTGAGTAACAGTGAGTTTAGAAGTGGGTACTACATTTAAAGATAGTTTTGTATCTATACTTTTTGTATAAAATATCATATCTGATTGTAGATAAACTGACTTAACCTCTATATCGATACTATGGTCAAAGTTGATATTTGTAGCTCCACTTTGTGCGAAACCTATTTGAGTTTTATCGAAATTTTCTTTTTGTAATCCAAATCCAAAATAAAATTTACTATCCTCATTTTGAATATCATAGCTCAATACACCAACACGAACCAAAAAATGCTCTATCGTAGTATCTTTATCACCTGAAGTTGTATTTGCCACTGTTTCATTTTGGGTAATTGTTTTATCTGTTTTGTACTCAAATGAGCTAGAAAATGTTTGATTCCATTTTATAGGCAAGATTATATCTGGATGGATATTGTTATTTTCATCTTTATTTATATCTAGTTTGATACCATTGTCGAATGTAACTGCATTGAGACTAGTTGCTAATAGTACTGTGGTTATTATTTTTATCATGTTTTTATTTCCTTTGGATTTAATACCAAATAAAACAATCTAGTGTGCATTTATTGTTTTATTTGGTATAAATTGTAGCAATAACAGAACCGAGAACTTGTTCGGGGTTGCCAACTCTTAAATCAGCCAGAGACAAGTCACTAGTTCCGAAAACTATAGTTTGCTTTTAATAGCTATAGTTTTCATATTCCAGTACAAATAAGTCAATCTATTAGTTATATAAAGATACAATTTTAGAAATAATATCATCTTTAGTATTTGGCATAATATAATATGAATGAGCTTTTTGAAATTCTTTAAATTCATTTTCCATTGTTGCAGGTGCAACAGACCCTTGATTTGAACTATTTATATACCTATAGTATCCTGCGAAACTAAAATGCTCAACATTGCTATTACTTGTGTTTAGCTTTGGGAACCACCCCCAATTTGCATTTTGAAATACATTGGTCGTATTTGATATTATATACCCAGTACTATTTTCTGTTAAAGTGTACAAAATTCCGTTCATAGCATATGTACCAGCATTAACTTTGTAGTTTAAAAATACTCTAATTGTGCCATCGCTCAGCCTTATGAGTGTCCCATGCTGAGGGTTTAATGTTGAAATTTTAGTCTCTTGAATTTGTCCAACTGTATTGATTTTCAAAAGAAAAATATCCTTTTGATATGATTTAGTGCCATCTGGATCAGCCAAATATGTATTTATTATAGTATTCATTGTAACCAAGGCATAAATATTTTTACCATCAACTAACATATCTACAAAATCATATTTTTTGAGATTGTTTGAAATATCAATATTTGCTTTTACTACAATATTAATTGTATCACTTGCGGTTGCTCCATCATCATCTGTAACTATTAAAGTAATAGTGTGTGTTCCGACACTAAAATCTGACTTACTAAAACTACTTGAGGTACTCAATGTTATGTTCCCTTCCTTCCAAATATAACCAGAGATAGTACCATCACTATCTGTTGAATTTGAACCATTTAAAGTTACACTTGAACCTGAAGTAACCGTTTGAGTTGCTCCTGTATTTGCAATAGGGCTATTATTTGTTTTTTCGATTTTCCATATTTTACGATGTTGAGATATTTCAAATGTTATAAAAATAATTTCTTTACTTGTGGATACCATATTTTTTATAGCAACTTTGTCGCCATATTTAACAGATATTGATGAGAGACCAGTATCTACCCCATTTAAAATAAATGATGAGTTATTATCAACTGTAGCTATACCTGATTGCTCAAATATAGTAATTGTATTTGATATAATTTTATTACCACCCAGAGCATTTCTTACGGTTATAAAGTTATCTTCAGCATATAATCTATTGCTCTCTTGAGTAATTATCTTCCAATAATCCAAATCTCCATAGTGGATATAAGAGAGTACAGATTCATCCAGTCTTATCTCTGTAGCTTGTGTTTCACTGTCGTCATCTTCATAGGCCCCTGTATTTTTAAAATCACTAAAATCAAGTGTTGCACTATTGATTCCTATAGAGTATTTTGTCTCACCATCTAGCACATTTGAGTTTGCTAGCACTAGTGGATAGTGTTTGTCTTCACTCAAAAGTGGCAATGTGATACTCCCTTTTGTCATATCTATTGCTAGTATTTGGTCGTTATATGGGAGCCTGATATAGCCTTTTACATTTGATTTTGATGTATCGACATTGATATCAAATGTCCCTTTGTAGAGTACAAATCGAAGCTCTTCCGTCCAAGTATTATTATCTGCATCGTGTATAGTAAGCTCTATGATGGTATCTTTGTTGTTTTTATATATTGGGTCAAAAGCAAAAGAAACATCTATATCTTTGTATGACTTTGAAAAAATCGTACCTATACTACCATCACTCATAGTGCTATCTGTATAGTTGATATCTGCTGCTTGATACTGTGTACCTGTCAAAGCATCTTTGATTTTGATATCAAACCAAACACCTGCTGCTTTTTTACTTGATATATTATTGACTCTTATCGTTGCTGTGTGTATCGTATCATCTGCTAATACAAATCCGTGGTTGAGTAAAAGTTCAGCTTTGAAGTTATGCTCATCTTTATCCAAAAGTACAAATTCTCCCAACTCTTCCACTTTGTCACTTATGGTGATAGTTGTATTTATCTCTTTTGTTTCACTTGTAGATGGATTACCTATCGTAGCTTCCATTTGATATATTCCAGCTGGAAGCGTATTATCTTCAAAGTAGCCATTTTTATCTGTAGTTATCGTAGCTTTGATATTTGGGTCTAAAATATTTTGCAAAATTACATCAATGTTACCAATAGTAGCATAATCTCGTAAAGCTCTTACAGTAGATGTTCTTTGTGTAAGTTGACCTTTGAGATATACTTTAGAAGCACTTGCTCTTAGATATGATTTTTTTGTTCCATCTTGTTCTGTGACCACTAGAAGATTGTCATTTGAAGCTGTGTAGGTTATATAGGTTGTTGTATCTATATTTAATTCACTTCCACTTTCTGCATGTATCCATTTACCAAAATATATATTATCTACATTTCCGTTTTGTGCTACATTTTTTGGATTGATTCCCAGTTTATCTTTTATTACACTATCTAAATGAAGTTTTGCTTGAGTTTGTGTTTTAAATACCTTATTTGCTTTTGATATAATAAGTGTTTCCACTTGTAAAATATCTATATTTTTAAGTATTTTATTTTCATCTTTTAGCTTCTCTTTTATAGCTGATGTTATTTTTATACCATTAACTGGAATATCATCATCATCTAAAGACTGTAAAAATCTTGCTATCTTTAAAACCTCATTATTATTTGTATCGTCTCTTTCCACCCCTACAACATCTTGGATAAAAACTTTTTTATCGCTGTTGATATTTGAGATAGTTCCTATCTCTACACCACCTATTTTAAAAGTGATAGTTGCACCTTGTGTATAGGTAAATTTTCCCTCACTATCTGTGATACCACTTTCCCCTTGTGTTGTCGTATAACTAACACCCTCAACCGCACTATCTATAAAATAGGCTGTTTGGGTTGTGGTTGATGGGGTTGGTTGGGTTGTTGGTTGAGTTGATGATGGGTTTGTGGTGGTTGGTTCGCCACCTCCGCCACCACATCCAGTTAAACTTAGGATTAAAGTAAATACTACCAATAAACTTAATCCAAATAATCTTGCACTTTTCATTTTTGTCTCCGTTTTTAAATTGATAGATTTTATTCTTAAGCAAATAATACCTTGCTTAACTAACAAATTAATTTTATTATCATTAAAATAAAAATTGAGGTTTTTAGTGGAAGTTTATGAAAAAGTGAATTGTATTATCAAAGAGAAAAGACTTACAAAAAGAGCCTTTTCAACTTTGGTAAGAGATTTGGAACCTAAGCTAAGGATTACAGGTGAAATACCCTCAGAAAATACTATTTATAGCTATTTAACAGGAAGAATCACTATACCGATTGAGCTTATTCCATTCATCGCAGAAGCCCTCGATGTCACAGAACAAGAGCTATTTGACAACTCTTCAAAAACTAGAAAACGATGTTTTAAACACTTTTTACAAAATGCTTCAAAAGAGGAGTTGGAGTATTTTAGTCATTTTATCAACTCACAAATCAAAAATAGTGTAGGGGTAAGTTACGACAAAGCGATTATGGATATCCAAACCACAGATGAAAAGATAACAAAATTTGTAGAGTTACTCCCTTTTGCACCAATTGATTTTATGGATAAAGTTATTGGGCGATTGAAAGAGTATGAGAAATTGGATAGAAAGATTTAAAACGGCACCCCGAACTTATTCTTGACTTTAGGTAGTTCTGTTTACCACGGATAAGTAAGAATCTGACACTAATTTTTATCAATGACTTACTGTAACAAAAACGACTTCAAAAGAGAGATAGTCCAACTGATACTTTTTATATAACTCTTTCGCTTCACGAAAACTCAGTGTGTTTTCACCACTTACACCAGAATTTTTTATGTAGTCAAAAAGTTCTTTTTTATTTTCAAAATAAAGTTTATATTCAAAAACTTCAAAACAAGCTCCATAGGGGGAAAATGCCCCTTGAATCTCCTCTAAACTTAAAATAGATTTCTCTTTTTTTGTGATAGCATATATCTCTTTGAAGGTGTTGGAGGCGAAAAGAACTGCTTTGAATTTTTTTGTTTTTGGCAATATATTTTGAACCAATTGAGGAAGATTTGTTGACCACTGCAAAGCAGAAGAGGAGAGTATCAAATCGTAGCTATCACCTTCTATCTCATCTAAAAATGATTTCGTATCAAAGTTGAAACATTTTACTATCAAATTGTGAGCTTTTGGATGGAGTTCACACATCGTATTGGAAAAATCGATAGCCTTATAACTTTCAAACTCCCAATGTATCTCCCTAAAAATCTGTCCAGAACCACAACCAAGTTCTAAAATATTTTTTGGTTTATCGGTAATCTCTCTTACTATCGCTTTGGAGACAATCCGTTGGATAATGTTGTTATCATCATAATCTTTGGCATATTTTGTAAATTGATTTTTTATACTCATACTGAATTTTATCTTTATGTTAGTATGTTTTTGATAAAATTCGCGAAATTTTAAAAAAATAGGACACATAAATGGCATCAACATTATTGATAATACAACTTGTTTTGACTATCTTAATCGTAATTTCAGTACTTCTTCAAAAAAGCTCAAGTATGGGACTTGGAGCATATAGCGGAAGCAATGAATCAATGTTTGGAGCAAAAGGACCTGCGAATTTTCTTGTAAAAATCACTTTTGTACTTGGTGCATTATTTGTGATTAATACGATTGCTTTAGGATATTCATACAATTCTGAAAGACAAAAAAGTGTTGTAGATACCGTAAATACAAATAGCCTTATCCCGCAAGCACCAACTCAACCTGCGGTTGCACCAACTGCACCTAGTATTATTCCAGCTGCAGAAACTCCTGTTGCACCAATCGTTCCCGTAGCACCAGAGACAAAATAATTTTTTGAATGTAGGTATTTTACCTACTCCAAAATGACAAAATTGATAACTAATACAGTGTATCAAAATTAAAATCAAGGAGAAAAAATGTTAAATGATATTTATAGTGAAGCAAAAACAGCTATGGAGAAAAGTATTGAATCTCTCAGGAGAGACTACCAAACACTAAGAACAGGTAAAGTAAATACAGCTATTTTGGACAATGTAACTGTTGATTATTATGGAAGCAAAACTGGATTGGCTCAAATCGCTCAAATTTTAACTCCAGATGCAACAACAATCAAAATCACACCATGGGAAAAAAATCAAATTGGAGCTATTGAAAAAGCTATCAAAATAGCAAATATTGGTGTAAATCCAAATAACAACGGTGAGTGTGTACAATTATTTTTTCCACCTATGACTGTAGATCAGAGAAAAGAAAGTGCTAAAGGTGCTAAAGTGATGACTGATAATGCAAAAGTAGCTATCAGAAATATTAGAAAAAATGCAAATGACAAAATAAAAAAACTTCAAAAAGATAAAGTGATATCAGATGATGAAACTAAAAAAGCGGAATCGGAAGTACAAAAAATCACAGATGGCTATATCGTAAAAGCTGACGATACTTTTAAAGCTAAAGAAGCTGAAATTTTAAAGGTATAAATATGAATATCGAACAAATATACAAAGATTCAAATGCACTTTTAGAAGGTCACTTCAAGTTAAGTAGTGGTAACCACTCTAAAAACTATCTTCAAAGTGCAAAAGTGCTTGAAGACCCAAAAACTGCGAGACTTTTAGCGGAAGCTTTAGCGGAACAAATAACCGATAGTGGTATCGAAATCGACGCTGTTTGTTCCCCTGCTCTTGGTGGACTTATCGCTGGATTTGCACTTGCAACTGCACTTGATGTGAGATTTATTTTCGCTGAACGAGTTGAGGGTGAGATGAGTATTCGAAGAGGTTTTGAAGTCAAAGCTGGTGAAAAATACCTTGTATGCGAAGATATCATCACTACAGGAGGAAGTGCCTTGGAAGCTGCAAAACAGATAGAACTTGCTGGTGGGATTATCGTAGGATATGCTGCTTTAGCAAATAGAGGATTTTGTGTACGAAATGGACAAAATGGAACAGCAAAAGCAAACTGCAAACTTCCAGCAAATGTACCACTTTTTGCACTTGAAGACTTTACATTTGAGATGTAT
>CAMCYD010000060.1 GCA_945883785.1 Helicobacter pylori PMSS1 | reverse complement strand
AGTTTAAATTGGAGCGGGCAAAGAGATTCGAACTCTCGACCTAAACCTTGGCAAGGTTTCGCTCTACCCCTGAGCTATGCCCGCAAATATCCAATTGGGTAATTTTGGATGGAAATCCTACCTTATTGATAATTAAAATCTACTAAATTAAAAAGCTGTACCTCCAGTGAAGTACAGCTCATTATCAAAGATTTTATTATTGGAAATTTGTGTTAAAACTTGTTTTACATTAGCAGTCATTGATAATACCTAAGAGTTGTTTGTACATCTCATTTTGAGTATAAGAACCACTAAGGAGTATGTCTATTCCACTTGTGGAGATATATCCTTTTTCATAGATTTTTCCATCAAGACTAAAAAGACAAATAGCCATCTTTGTAAAATTCTCCAGTTTCAATGTCTGAAATTGTCAGCAATGCTTTATTTGTAGTTTTTTTAACTGATTCAACGGAAATTTGATGAATTAAATATTTCTTTTCTGGAATGGACAATGTTCCTTCATCCTTAAATGGTTTTGATGGACTTGTTAATTTTTCACCTTGTTTATTAATTGTAATTTCTACGAAATATTTTTTATTTTTTATTTTAAAAATGATTGTTGCATTTTTAATAATACTATTTTTATTTGATTCTTTAATTGATTGTGGAATCTTTAAAGCGAATTGGATAATATTTTTGTTAAATCTAAAAATTTGTTGTCCACTGACAAAAAAGTTTAATGATGTATCTTCATTCAAGTCATCAAGAGTAAATTTTAAATATGAATTATTACTTTCATTAATTGGTAAATTAAAAAGATTAATGTTGGGAATTTTTTCTGTGCTATTACTAGTTATTATTAACTTATTATCTTTAATGCTCATGTAATCATTGTTACACTGATTTAGCTCTTCTGTATTTATATTTGTTCCGTTAGAATCACATTGAATTGATGGAAAAAGATTCTTTGGGTCTAATGTATCTAATAAAAAAAAATTCTTTTTATATTTATAATCTTCTCCATCTATTACAAAATCAGCTGTTTTTTTGCAATTATTATAATAAGCATTTGAGAATTGTGACATCTTTGTTTCAAAATATAGAACACTATTGTTTATTTTGCCGATTAAATTTGTTTCACAAAGCTGAAATTCTTTTTTTTCTATAGTTTTAAATTTTGTTTTGCCATTATTTTTGTCAATTAAAAATAAAGCTCCTTTAATAATACCCTTTTCAACAGTTAATGAACTTTCATTATGTTTTATTACATATTGATTTGGGTCATCATTAAATAAAATAGGTTTTAATAAAGAATTTGCATCTATATATATATCTTTTTTTTTGTTATTAAATTTATAGTAATAAGTACTTGGAATCGTGAAAGGTTCATCACAAATAAATACAAGTTCTTTATTTTCTGTATCTTTTACACATAGCTCATCATTGAATTCAAAAGATAAATTTTGAAGAATTTCATCACTGATTTTAATTCCATTGTATTTGAAATATATTTTCGGTTTTTTATATTCGTAAAATGCGTAACTAGATGTTGTCAGAACAAGTATCAATACACCTGAAAGAATTTTATTGTTTTTTATCCAAGTCCAAAAGGTCACTAGAAAAACAAAGGATAAGGCATTGCTTAAAATAAATTCAATTAACTTCTCTAGCAATACAGAATAAACAGCTTCAGACACTATTTTATAACCATTTTAGTAATAAGAATCTTCATAAGGTTACGACCAATACCAATTCTCAATGTTTTATATTGTTCATTTTGAATTTGATTTTTGTCATCATCTACATAAGAAATTGATGTAACTTCTTTTCCTGAGTTTACTTCAAATACTGCTAAATAATATTTATTATTATTTCGAGAAAATATAATTTTATAAGTAGAATTTTTATGAAATCTAGTGTAAGGTATCTTTTTAACTTGTATAAGTTTCTTCTTGCCAGAAATAAGTTCTTTTTGTTTTATTCTTATATTTTTGTTATCAAAATTAAAATATAGTCTTTCCCCAAATGATAACTGCAAATCAACAGTTTTTAATTCTTTCACTGTGAAATATAGTTCAAATGAAACATTATTTTCAAAATTCTTTTCATAGTCCATTATTGTATTTACTTGTTTACTATCGCCACCTAATATATAGCCATCGATTGTATGACCATGATTTGACACATTAGAATCGTCGTAAAATGACCATGATTTATCTATTTTTATATTTATTAAATTCTTAATGTCATACATGTATATAACATTAAAATAAAATGTTTTCTTCGTATTATTTACATATACAATATCCAAATTGTATTTGCCAGGGCTTAATTCGTAAGAAGAGCTAAGCGATACTTCATTTTTATCCTCATTTATTTCATTGGGTTTCAATGTATTACCATCAAATGAGATGTAAGCTATTTCTTTAATATTTGGTACTTTAATTGTCAATCTTAGAAGATTATCTGATGGCAAATAATAAGTGTATTCTGATTCTGAAAGCTGTTGCAGATATTTCTTTTCAATGGTTATTATTTGAATAGATTTATTTTGTTTTGCTTCTACTTGATTTTTTGATTGAAAATAAAAAATCAGCCCTCCGATAAAAGCAAACAGTAAAAAGAAATATAAGATTATTTTTTTATTTTTTAACATATTTTTATCCTTGAGTGATTTTAACATGATTGGTATAATTAATTTTTATCAAATCCAACTTCATCCAAATATTGCTTTAAAAGCATGTCTTTATCTTCATTTAAAATTTGTATTTCCAAATTCTTTTTCATTTTTTCTAAATTTCTACGAGATTCTTTAATGATGCCTTCCCATGTTTTACAATAAACTTTTATATTCTCTCTGTCCCAAATCAATCCACTATCATAATCTAGAAACTCACTCTTAAAAGTAACATTGTCATCTTTAAACTTTGATGATACTACATAATAAGTCCAACGATTTGACTTACTTACTCTATGTCGTGTATTATCCATAATACCACGACGATATTCATGTATTTGAGATATCTCTTTAAAACCAATTGGAACTTTTGGAGCTTTTAACTCAATAATTAAATTATTTATAATTTGTCCATTATTAAATTCACTCCATAAATATAAATCAGGAATTTTTTTAAGTAATGTTTCCGTATCATCTTCTTTAGCAGTTTTAAGTTGCTGATTTAAATCTTCGATTTCTTCTTTAGAAAAATGATTAATCTTGAAATTCGCTTTAATAACAGAGTCCAAAGCTTGATCACTTGTACCAATATTATCTGCAAAAGTATCTCCAAAAAGCCAAGTTTCTTTTTCAACAATTTTATGAAGCTGGCTTCGTTCTTTTAGATGTTTTACATAAAATTTCTCATGAACTAAATCATCAAGAACATTTAAAAAAGTTAATCGTCGTTTAATTTCATCATAAAATGCAATCAGTTTAGGTAGTGTGGTTGCTTCTAATACTTGAGTAAACTTTTTGCCACTTTCATAATCTAGCTCTAAAACTTCAGAAAGTATAATTCCTATATTTTCATCTTTTTCTATAATTTTCTTTAGTAATTTAAATAAGATAGTTAATGAGTTCTTTTTATTATTTAAAATTTTTGGGTCTTCCTCTAATATTTTAAATGCACAAAGATTAAAAATATCTTTGTGTGCAATTTCAATTTGAGAAGTAGGTTCATTATCGAATGGATAGAATCCTTCTTTAACGAATTTATTAAATTCTTCTTTAGAATGTTTTCTTTTTAAAGTAAATAAAAAGTTTAAAAGTAACTCATGATAAGCTCTTCTAACCTTATTTATTTTACCATCATGCTCTTCGAATAGTCCGTCAAAGGCATTGAAATAATTTGAATTAAGAAATACAGAGTGAGCAATAATATTTCCAGTTACACCTGAAGGTTTTTCTATTATATAGTTGTTATCCTCATCAAAAAAATAAGTATGCTTATTGTCATTATATTTAAAATTATCATTCCAAGCAATAAAACGATATTTTATTTCAATTGAGGTATCATCTATTTTTATATTAAATAAGCCTTTCGATTCATGCAATATAAAGCTTGATGAATCAAGTTTAATATCATTCAGAAGAATTGTTAAGGTCGGATCACTTTCTAAATATAAAGCATAAACAGCAATTAAATCAAAATACAAAGTATCACTATTTAAATCCTGAGCTTTATCATTCAAATTTGATAATTCGACAATTGTGCCTCGTTTCGTTACTTCAATTTCTTTTTCGGAAATTTCAAACCTTTTAGGTTGAGATTGTTTTCCACTAATTGTGTATTGTAAAACTTTATTATCAATCTCGTATGATGTTGTCCAAGATATATTTTTGGCAATAGTATATAATTTAAATCTACCTTCCCCTTTTTTACCATGATAAAGTTTATTATTAGCACGACGAGCTTGACTTTTCCATGACTTTTGAAATAATGTAAAGTAACTATCAAATTCATTATAAGGGATACCCCTACCATTATCTTCAATTAAAATACTAGCAATATGACCGATGGATTGGTCTTTCATAGTCCTAATATTAATTACAGTTGCATCTGCATCTATTGCATTCCAAATTGCTTCACATAAAGCATCTATGGCTCTAACTTGAGTAAGTTTTTTAATTGATTCTTCTGTGATCACTACATCTTTTGCTAATATATTCATTCTTGCACCTCACGATTCATTCTATTCACACAAACTACATCAACACCTAAACTATCACAAACTTCCAATAAAAAAGCAAATGAAAAAGAGCCTCTATGAACTTTTGTTCGGATAGTATCAGGATTTTCATCATAACCTTTTTTCTTCATAAGTTCTGATAACTGTACATAGTTTATGTCTCTTTTTGCTAACTCTGATTTTATAAATTGTCTTGCTTTATCTTTCATAATTGTAATAATCCTAATAAAAATATTCTAATTGTATCATATATTCACAATTTTCCTTAAATACTTGACTTAATGCAGCGAATATGATACAATACGGATATATTTATTACAAAATATGGAAAGTAAAATGAATAAAGAAAAATTAAAATTACAGATAGAAACATTATCTTTGGATGAATTAATCAGTGGCAATTGGTGGTTCTTTTATGAGGATTTAGAAAGCGATAATAGTTATGCTGTAAGATTTGATTCTGAAAATACTTACACATTATTTGATATTGATGAAACAGTGAATAAGCAAATTATAGCAACAAATAAAGATGAAATAATCAAACAAGTTTTATATTATTTTGATAAAAATAATATTCAATTATGCGATATATTTCAAGAAGAATAGGAAGTAACAATGTATAAAATTTTTTCAACATTTACAGGTGCAGGTGGTTTGGATATAGGTTTTCATGGTGATTTTTATTTTTTAGATAAATATTTTCCTCGATTAAATTTCAAAACAGTCAAAGCACTTGAAATAAACAAAGAAGCTTGTACGACTTTAGAGCATGACAAAAAATATTTTTTAGATACTGATGTTATAAATGGAGATATTACAAAAACAGATCCAAAAGCTTTTAAAAATGAAACTTATGATGTTCTTTTGGGCGGTTTCCCTTGTGTTACTTTTTCAATTGTTGGTAAACAAGTTGGAGTGAAAGATGACATAAATGGAAAACTTTATGAAAGTTTTGTTGGATTTGTAGAAGCACTTCAACCAAAAGTTTTTTTGGCTGAAAATGTAAAAGGTATTTTATCGGCAAACAAAGGTGAAGCTATCAAAATTATCACTAAAAGATTTGAAGATACTGGATATAAATTGAAAGTGCAATTAGTTAATTTTGCTGATTATGGAGTGCCACAACTTAGAGAAAGAGTTTTATTTATCGGGATTAGAAAAGATATAAATGATGAATTTCATATTCCTGAACCAACTCACGAGAAAAATCATGTTACAGTGGAAGAAGCTTTTAAAAATATTAAAAAAGATTGTATTAATAATAATCTTATGAATGAATTGGCTACAACAACGGCAAAACTTAAGGCTATCCCAGAGGGTGGAAACTTTAAAGATTTACCACCTGAATTGGCAGTAAGAGGCTTGATGTCAAATATTTATAGAAAACTTCATAGAAAAAAACCTGCTTACACTGTACTTGCGAGTGGTGGGGGTGGAACTTGGACTTATCACTATGAAGAGCCAAGAGCTTTGACTAATAGGGAACGAGCAAGACTTCAAACATTCCCTGATGATTTGATTTTTAAAGGAAGTAATACCGAGGTAAGACGGCAAATTGGTAATGCCGTCCCTGCGGTTGGGGTTTATCTGTTTGCTAAAGAGTTTGAGAGGATTTTAAAGGGTTGCAACTAACTGTTTAAAATCTTTCATATCGCCACTTTGAATATAGTAATTTTCAGCATCCATTTTTGTCCACTTGTTTAGCATAGCTCCCTGAGGAAGTATAAAATCATTATTAATTGCATACACTAAATCATTACGCTCTATATAACCTGCTATATCATATTTCCATTTTTCCGCATTAATCAAATTCCAAAGTATATTTTCGTCTATACTATCTGCATAAAATAACTTATTGCTTGTCATAATCTTTTTTCCATCAGGTTCTATTCTAACAAGTATAAAGTAATCATAGATGCAACTTTTTTCAGTACCTACATTGGGCATATACTCCCCATTTTCATTCCAATCCCTTGTTTCGAGTAAAAGTAAATTCCCTTTATTTGATGTTGATTTTACAGAAATCTTTATACTATCTAAAGTAATATCTGTATCGTCCCATTCTCCTAAACCGTACACATCAAAATCTGGCTTTGATAATCTATCATGAGCTTCTTTATTAAGTTGTGAAAAAGTATCATAAACAGCTAATTCAGATAATTTACCTTGAAATGTATTAATAAATATCTCGCCATTTTTTCTTTTATTATTTCCACCTGTTCTATGGTCTCGGTGTTGACCTTTTTTTCCAAATGACATAGCATATGCAAAATCAAAAGCTTTTTTAATAGTCTGTTCACCAAAAATAGCCTCAGGTGTAAATGGCTTTCCATTACTTACATAATAGTTGTTTTCTGTTTTAATATCTAACATTCTCACTTTATTTTCCTTTTTTATATTTTAGAATAATCTAAAAATTTGTTAAATTTATTTTTCATATATTCATCAAATTTGTCTTTATCTTGAACTAATTGATAAATATCCTCTTTTGTAGGCACTTCGGTTGGGATAGCGATTAAAAATCCATCATCATAAAGATTTTTTGGCTTCAATCTAAGTTCTAATCTTTTTTTAGCTTTATATATTTTTGAATTTCCATATTTTTCATCAATGACACCATTTAGAAAAACAGATTCTTTAATGTTTTCATTATCGTCTCTTTTTGTAATTGTATCAGTGTGAATATTATCAATATCTACTTCAAAAGCACAAATATAACTCTCTTTTGGACTGCCTCTTAAAAAGAAAAAATAATAAACCTTTTCGATATTTTTATTAGCTTTGACATCGACAAGCTTATCTTTCCAAATTGAAGTCCATCCATTGATGATTTCTTGGTACTGCTCTTTTTTAAACATATCATCCAAACTTATTCCAGTGCCAACGAACTTTTGTGCTAGTGAAGTTTCTCCACTGTCCCCATTTGTAAGATTGTTATTTTTATCAACTTTACAAGATAACATTTTAACATCTGCACCCCATTCGTTTGGTTTCAAAATATCGATTGGATAGCTTCCAGCACCTACAGCTTGGACTTGTAAAGCTTGAACAAACCATTGTTCTAAATGTTCTTTTGGGATTTGAATTGGCAAACTTTCTTTATCCTTGTAAACTTCTGGTTGAGCAAATAAAGAAGTATTCATAAAATATTGAATTACTTTTAATGAGTGTTCTGAAAAAAAATTATTTAATTCTTCGCTTGGTAGTGGTCTTAGTATATTCATTGATTACCTTTATTTTGATGTATTTAAATCTTGATTTATTTTGATAATTTTTTTATTTATTTCTTCACTGACTAATCCAGCTATTCCTTGCCTAATATCTATTTCATTATATAAAGATACATCCTCTTCTAAAATTTTTTTCACACCTTCTTCGTATGAATATTTGTCTAAATAATCTTTATCGACTAATCTAGTATATATATCTTTCAAAAGTTTTTTTCTTTAACTGTTTTTTCACTCTTATTTTTTATTTTTACTAAATCTTGTATAAATTTGTTAATAGATTCTTCTTTTAGTTTTTCTTTCTTATCATATTCACTTATTGTAGCAATTTGCCCAGCAATACTATTCGATTTCACTACAATGCTATTGTCTTGATTATTAAAGTTTGTAAAAAATTGAGTTATTATTAATAGTACGATACCTGCAATAATTGATGAAACTAGTGGGTGTTCTAAAACTTTAGCTATTAATGATTTCTTTTTATTTTCATCGCTAATTCCACTATTAGAATTAAGTGTTGAATGAACATTGAGCGAGTTGATATTTGTTGCCTTGTTATTATAATTGACTGTTGAATTGATATTGTTAGAGTTAATATTATTTATCATTATTCGCTCATTTTTGTGGTTCATTGGAATTGGTTCTATCTCATCTTGGAAATTTTGAAGTTCATATTCCAAATATTCTTTAATATCATTTGCAATTACTTCTCCTTCTCCGCTTCTATTTTTAGCAAAAACTGTTATAGAACCTTTTGCAAATATAATATATAAATAATCCCATCTTGGACTATTGATTTCAAAATGGATTTCCATCTTTGTGAAGTAATGTTGTTTAATTTCATCTATTGTTTTTATATTTTGAAATTTATCTGTTGAATAAGTTAATTCTTTTATGTTATGTAAATTTACTATACGAGTTAAATTTTCTAAGTATACTAAATTTAGTGGTAATGGCTTTAATGTGAAACTAACTTCATTATAAATTCTTTCCAAACTTTTCCTTTAAAAATATTAAACCAAATAAGAATTAATTTATCTTTTTTTTATTCTTATTCAATCTGTTTACAATGGTTAACCTTTTCAATTTCTTTCCATTGAATTTATTTAAACACAATAACTTTTAAATTTCTCCAATATTAACTCAGATTCTACTCTTTTATTCTTAATATTATTTTTAAGTAATTTTTAAGAACTATGACAAAATAGTTACAAACAAGCTCATTTCCTTTAGCTAAATACCTTAACTTCCACTTTTTTATAACCATATATCATCAACATAGCAAGAAATACTAGAGTAACTCCTCATCTGGAGTTACTCTATATTTTAGCACTTCAAAAACCAATATCAACACTAGGAACAAAAATGATTACAGACAAAGAGCAAAAATTCTACTCTAAGCCTCAAAATATCCTCTGTCGGCTACTAAACTGTAAGAGGGGTTATTTATGATGAAAATGAACACCTTTCAAATGGAACAAAGCGAACAAGAATTCGCTAGAAATCTATCTTACGAAGAATGGTTAAGGGATAATCTAATAGGCGACCTCTCGAACAACGATTTAAACCAAATGGAGAGAGAAAACAAAGCCTGTCTTATCAAAAAGCCAAGTATTTTCCCATATCCAATCAATACTTTGCACTATCAACCACTAAAAGGAGCATAAAAGCAATGATTTTTAACACATCAGTTGTTCTTGCAATCATTATTGCTGGAGCAACCATTTTAAAAGAGAGCATAGATTCAAAAGAGGATTAGTCATCAAGACTTTCAACCACATAATAAAAACCAATAAACAAAAAAACAAAGGAAACCAAATGTCAATAAGACCATTAACAATAGATGAATTAAGAGAAAAAGCACCAACACTTTTTACACAAGAACCACATTTTGAAGTAAGTGAAAAATACCACTTTATCCCTACTATTGAAGTATTAGAAGAGATTAAATCTCACAATTGGCATCCAGTTAGTGTATCGCAAGCGGGTGTTCGAGATGAAGAGAAAGAGGGATACCAACAACATTTAGTAAGATTTAGACACTTTGAAGATTTATTAAACCCACAAGATAATGCAGTAGAACTTCTACTCTTTAATAGCCACGATAGAAGTAAAAGCTTTTCCATTAGTGCTGGAATATTTAGATTTGTATGTGCAAATGGATTAGTGATAAGTGATAGTGTATTTGAAACTTACAAAATCAAACACTTAGGAGATAGAGAAAGTGATGTTGCTACAGCAGTAGCAAATATAACTAGCCTCAAACCCAAACTTATGGCAAAAATAGAAACATTGGAATCTATCAAGCTAAACAATAGTGAAAAAGAGTTCTTTGCAAAAAGTACCATACCTCTTAGATTTGAAAAACATTTACAAATTGACCACAATGATTTACTTATCCCTCATAGAGAAGAAGATAAAAAAGATGACCTCTACACTGTTTTAAATGTCATCCAAGAAAACCTTATTCGTGGGAATATTGCTGGTACAAACAAGGACACAGGAAGACGATTTACAAGTAAAGAGATAACTTCCATAAGTAAAGATGTAGATGTAAACAAGGGCATTTGGGAGATAGCGGAACGAATAGCTACTATCAAAAATCCATCTTATCAGTTTGTAGCATAGGGGAATAAGATGAAACTAACAAACTATGCCCTCGAAGCTCATATTGAAAGACTAAATCCAAATGTTCAACACTCTTTCTTTAAAGAGTATCTTCAATCAATTTTAGAAGATACCACAAAACCTTATTATCAAAAGTGCGATTATGTAGGTCTTTCTCTTAATGAAATCAAATCCAAAATAGACACCATCGCAAAAGATATTAAAGAGCTTCAATCTCTAAAACAGCGACTTAGTGAATCACTTGAAATTGCCAAAGAGCTAACAGCGGAAATCCTCTTAGCAAATGGTATCGATAGAATTGATGGAAATATTATCAGTTCACTTACCCTTACATCCGCTTCTTCAAAAGTAAAAATAGATATTACTGTCCTAGATGAAAAAGAGGTAATGAAGTTAGGCTATGTCAAATTTGATGTAGATTTGGAAGCTATAAAACTAGCCTTAGTAACCAAAGAGGGGCGAGAGGAACTTAAAGAGCTTGTCAATGTAATAACAATTACAGAAGAAACACCAGCAAAAGTCAAAATCAATCAAAAACGAAGTGCAAATAATACAAACATTGCAGTAGTAGATGAGATTTTAACCATAGATGTAGCAGCATAAAAAGGAGAACAAACCAATGTTTACAAAAGAACAAATTGAAAGTCTAGAGCAAGAGTTAGATAGCAGTAGAATCAAATCAAGAGAGAAAGGGAATATCCAACTTTCCTATCTTGAAGCTTACGATGTGATAGAGACAGCTAACCTTATTTTTGGGCATGGAAATTGGAACTACACCATATCAAATTTGGAAGTAGTCTCACATGAGCTTAACCAAAACCAAAACAATGTACTAGCATATAAAGCAGTTGTAAAAGTGGTCGTTCATAGTGAAAACCATTCACTTACAGTTACAAGAGAAGATGTAGGGTTTGGAAGTGGTATTGCAAAATCTTTATCAGATGCACATGAAAGTGGAGCAAAGGAAGCTGTAACAGATGGGCTAAAAAGAGCTATGAGAAGCTTTGGGAATCAATTTGGAAATAGTCTTTACGATAAGAGTAGAAATCATCAAATGAACCAACAACCACAAAATAACCAAAATCAATCTAGCTATCCACCGAACAATGGGCAACAACGAAACAACCAACCACAAAACTATCAAAACCAACCAGCTAATACCCAAATACAAAAGAGAAATACTCCGAACACTCAATCTTCTCAAAAACAATACCAATATCAAAATGACTTTTCGGAACTTGTAAATGTTGGACTTTCTGTAGTTGAAGATGGAGATATGCTTGTCGTGGTTGGAGATGGAATTTTTGAGAAGAAAAATCTAATCAGAAACGCAGGATTTCGTTGGTCAGCTCAAAATAAAGTGTGGTATATGCAATTACGACAAGCGGCTTAACAATGAAGGAGTTTATCTTCTTCACCTCAGATGGATTCACATACGATAAAAATCAAAAGAAAATTACCAATATGCAAATACTAGGGTCAGCAGAGGGAGAAGATATATTAGAAGCCTTTAAAAACTTCAAAATATCTCACTCTTATCTATTGACCGATTATGATTTTAAAATGATAATAGCTCAAGAGATTATTGGCGGATTTGTCAAAAATTTAGAACTATAAAAAGGAGAAATAACAATATGGAACTAATACCAACAAACCTATTAGAAAGAATACCAGACTTATACGGTACTTCGTGTGATAAAGACCCGATTTGCCATATCAAACTATTTACACCAGATAGTAACTGGAGTTGGTTTATCATCGAATTTTCAAAAGAAAATAAAACCACTTGTTATGGTTATGTTGTGGGTTTTGAAAAAGAACTTGGATATTTCAGTTTGGCTGAAATTGAGTCAATCAGAGGGATTTTGGATTTGGAGGTTGAGAGAGATACTTCGTTTCAACCAACACCACTATCAATTATTAAGGCTCAAATATGATAATACGAGAGCTTAAATTTATAGCTACAGTTAGAATAGCTGATGATATAGCTCTCAAATACCCTAACTATTGGGTTAATGGTTTTACTCATAAATCATTAGCTAAAAGGCTTATATCAGGCAATAGTGAAAAGAATAGTATGGAATATTACGGATACAAATATGAAACCCTACAAACTAGAAAAGTCAAAAAGCTTTTTGTGGTGCAAGAGATAGGAGCAGTTGAAGATAAAGTAAAAAATATCGCTATTTTTCAAGATAAACAAACAGCCGATAAATTTGTCTATTCACATCAAACTTCATCAGAATTTGTAAAGATGGTAGTCAATGAGCTAGATATTTCAGCTATGGAGTTGTATCGTGGTTAATATTGATTACAATTACCCTCTTGACTTTGAGGATGTCTTGCAGTTTATACCAATGCTAACAACTGATAACGATGTCAAAACTGATGGAAAGATACTTCATTTGGAGATTATAAAATCCAATGCCACAAAACCACTCCATCTTTTTATCGACCTCAAAACTAAAGAATACTGTTTTAACTACAAGAAACAAAAAGATACAGATTTGCTCTATGAGATAGGGGATATTTTGATTTCAAGACTTCAGAGGTTTAAGATTAACAGGTATGTAGTGGATTTTGAGGGGCTTATCGGATATATCAAGGAAAATATTACAGCAGATGAAACAATAAAAGAAAGGAAAAAATGATGAAAATTATCTTAGGACAAGAGAGGATAGAAATAGAGATTGATGATAATAAAATCACTGGTATTACAAAGAAAAAACTACGTCAACACGATGATGAGATAGTTGTAATCTGTGAAGATGATAGCTATTTTGCAAATGTTTTTAATTCAGCAGATGGTGGTTATGCCATTTATTGGTATGAAGCAAAAGATTTAG
The DNA here is from genome assembly GCA_945883785.1 of Helicobacter pylori PMSS1. Taxonomy (GTDB): domain Bacteria; phylum Campylobacterota; class Campylobacteria; order Campylobacterales; family Arcobacteraceae; genus CAIJNA01. Next base: position 1,877 of record CAMCYD010000060.1, on the reverse strand, counting down.
ATCAGTTTTTAAAAGGAGATGGAGCGGTAGAGTTAGAGGAAGTGGATGGTGTTCATTGTACTGGTAAAATCGTTGATGCTCTTCTTTGGGCTTACTGTCAAGAGTAGAAGTGATGAAGTAATACTATTCTTCATCCTCTTTAAAAAACTCTGTAATATCAATATCCAAAACTTTAGAGATTTTTGCAAGATGTACGAGATTAAAGTGATGATTTTCTTTTCTAATTTCTGCCCGTCCTAAATATGCTCCTCCAGTCATACCAATGTCAAGAGCTAGTTGCATTTGAGTATAACCCTTAAATTTACGATATTTGATGACATTTTTTGACACTATATCTAAAATATTTTGGCTATATTCTTCCAAATCAACTGAGCTATTCATACTATTTTCCTAACGACATATACATATTTAATTAATAAAATAATGATATTCGTTTAGGTACAATCAATCAACGATATATATATCGCTATAAATTAATAAAAAAAGGGGGGCAAACAGGTGGCAAGAACAGAAGAAGAAGTCAGCAGAGGTTGTGAAGAAATAGGATATAGAAAAGGCACAAAGGCACACAATGAATGTGTAGAATCTATTATGAAATATGAAAGATTAGACGAGGAAGAGATGGAAAGAAACCAAAGAGAAGAGTGTACAAAAAAAATAAAGTATAAAAATGAAGAATAAAGACAATGGTCAGCTAATCGATTATATCGATATAGATAAAGATACTGCGGAATTTTCAAATGAATTTTCTAGTACAGAAGAAAAAATTAAATCGGGCTTAACTATTGGGGCTAAAGTAGTAGGTAATATTGGTATTGGTACAGTCAATATTGGTGTTTCTTTCTTAAAGGCATTACCTTCATTAATGAATGAACATGCTAATAGACTCGAAGAAAAGAATAAAAAGAATTAAGTTTTTAGATGGATTTCTATTTTAAAGAGCTAGGAAAATGTTCAACATCAAAGATGATGTAGTAAAAATGTTGATGGCATAGCAATGATAACCCCACAACCATATAAATACAAATGTTCACAATGTGGTTTTACCAAAGTGATAAAACCAAAAAGTGATGTGATGAATCCTACTAATTTGTTAAGCAAATGCCCTAAATGTGGAGATAAGCTAACAAAAGTACCTTTGAATCTATTTGATAAAATATTTGGATAAAGGGGATTTTTCATTTAAAAAGTGACAGCTATTTCTAGCTTGTCACTCTTTTTTTTCATCTTTACTTCACCCCAATAGGAAAATCAGTCCCAGTGATATGACTTTGTGGAACTTGCTCATATCCCCATTTTTGGTAAGTTCGCTCAGGTAACACATCTTCTATATAACTTGCTAGATTTTTGATAGTGATTTTGCCACCTTTGTATCCTTTACCATTGAGGGCTTCCATCATCGTATAGGTAAATACTCCATGCCCCTCATATCCTTCAAGTGCTATTTGGTCTTTGCTACTTGCTACCAAAGTTGCTCTTCCAGTTGCACGACTGAGTTTATCTATCGCTGTTTTTTGTAATACCCCTCTACTTGCTAATGCTTCTGCGAAACTTCCACTATTACAAGTATCTATCAAAGTGATAGATTTCAAAGCTTGGATACGAGAAAGTGCTAGAGTAAAATCATCTTGTCCAACTCCGCTTGTTCGTACACTATCCTCATTTTTGTATCTAAAATCACTTGGCAAATAAAAATATGCTCCAGTCTTTGCATCAGTGATACCATGTCCAGCCATATAAAAGATAAATACATCTTCCCTTGTAGTTTTTGCTCCCACTTCTGCGAACTTTTCTAGTATCTTCTCTTTTGTTACATCTTTATCAAAAAGCTCGTAAGTGAAAGTTTGTCCAAAAAGTCCACCACTATTAAGTTTGAG
>CAMCYD010000059.1 GCA_945883785.1 Helicobacter pylori PMSS1 | reverse complement strand
TGGTGTATTTAGTCATCTTTCTACTCATTTTATAAACTCCATTTTTACTATCTATTTTCTAACATCATTTTGACTGAATTTATCGAAAATGACTGTTGTTTTGGAATTTAGAAGAGAAAAATGTTGTTCGAATTTCTTGGGGTATTATAGTTTTTTAATGTATTGATGACCTCTTTTATTTGCATCCCTTAGCCAATCGCCGTTGATTTTTAAAAGTGAAGCTTTGAGTACATCTTCAAGTATCACATCTTTGAAGCTCTCTCTCCCTAAAAGTGCTTTATCTGTACGGTGTTTGTTGTCATTATCATCAATAACTTTAGGTGTCCACCCTAAACTTTTCAATTGCTCTAAAAACTTCTCTTCCACATATGCTGCTTCTCTTATCCAACTACTCATCATCTTCCTTTTAAGTTATCTTTAACTTGTCTAAAAAACCGTCTAAAATCGTCTAAACTTTTTTTGGTTTAGACAGTATCCACTCATAGCCTATTGGCTCAATAAAGCCCTTAGTTCTAAGTTTTTGCAATAGATTTTTTATCTTATTTTTCTTTTGCTTATCGTCTAAACTATTTGGTAATTTGTCTAAAAGTAGTTTTTCAAAATCCGCTTTTTTAGCTTTATCAAACTTCTCTAAATATTTGACAATCATATCTTGATAATATGCATCATCAAACCCCTTCATCTTCATATACTCATCCTCTTGATTTGTATATTTAGCTACATTTGATGATATATGTAAATTTGGTCGTTTCCCTTCAATGAGATTTTTTGCTTTTAAAACTTTGACTTCATCGGCACTAAGACTATGACCTTTTTGCACTTTATCAAGTAAAATAATCTCTTCCAAGGAAAGATCAGGAATCGTTGCTAATTTTAGAGCATAGTTCATATCAAGCACTTTCCCCTCTATAGTTACTTTTACAGAGTCATTTGAAAGCTCATACTCAGGGAGTGGAAAGTATTTTTTACTTTGGATTGTAAACATCTTCACAATCCCGCTACCTATAGTATCGATAAGATTTAGATTTATCATCGCTTGAGCTAAAAATTTGTTTCTATATTTGATTTCAGGAGCATCAGTTTTTAGTACATTTTCAATAGTTTGAGGTATAAATACCCCTTTGTTTGCAAATACTAATTTTCTATCTTCAAACTCCACTACATTGATTTTCCCACCCATTGTATAGTCTTGGTGAGCAATACAGTTATTGAGTGCTTCTCTTATGATAAATGGATGGTAGCTTTCTACTTCTTGCGGAAACAAAGAGTTCCCATCCATATATCTGTATTTTAGATTTCTAATTTTGTTATAAACTGCTTCAAGACTTAAAATAAATGGACAAGTAAAGTGCTCATAATCTTTTGCGATGTTATCTTTGTCTTTGAGTATCCAGCTTATCTGAGCAACCGCAGGAGATAGTAAATATTCTGATTCACTTTTACCAAGAAGCAGTATTGCGGTATTTGTGATTTTCCCTTTGATAGTTATCTTAGCTTTGTTTAAAAAAGTAGTATCATCCCAAGCTTTTATCTCATCTGCTAATTTTGGATTTTTTATCGCATAAAGCTCTCTTGCTTTTTGTATAGCTTCGCTTGATAGGTCATCAATTGTAGCATCTTCACATATCTGAATACTCCAATCAAAATCATTGTTTTGACTTCTGATTCGCTCTATCTCTTCAAGATTAAGCGGTTGAAGTTCTGAACTATCCCTTCCAAAATAATGCCCCTTCCAAGCTATAGGAAGTCCAAGAGGAGCTGATGGTATTTGAAATAAAACTATCCTTTTGCCGTCTAGCACGGTCTCATAAATTTCTTTAAATGTGATTCTATTTGTAGTGTGGTTGGCAACTTCAGCTTTTAGATTGTGAAGTAATTTTGTATCCATTCTAAAATTGGTACCCACTACACTTTTATCATCTTTGATACCAAATATAAGCCAAGATTCACTTTTGCCTATAAGATTTGCTTCATTAGAAAGTGCACTAAAATATTTACCAATCTTGTCAAAATCGTACTGATTTTTAGCTTCTTTGTACTCTAAAATCTCATTTTCATCATTTGTACTTAAAAATTGTTGGAGTTTTTTATCAATATTTATCATGTTTGCTCTCTTCTTTTTTAATTATTTTTAATATAAAGTCTAATTTGATTATTCTTTTCTGGTTTATCGCTTGTTATAAAACTTCTCTGCTTTAAGATAGCTACAAATCTTTGATTATAATAGTTGTCTTTTAGAACAGTTTGTTTTCCATCAAAGTTTTTAATCTTTAAATATTCTTCAGGTAAAAGATCTAAAATCTCAATAAATTCACTATCGCTAAATCCACTATTTTGTTCAATGATTAAATGTATTTTAGATTCTATACTTTCTAAATTTTGCAATATTTGTTTTGTATATTCAATAGGTTTTATATCCGTTTTATCCATATATCGATATACAAGTCTTGCAATATTTTTATTTGATATTAACTCGTAGTTAACTTTGTCTATTAAATTCTTTTTTATAGCATCTGGGATAATACTTTTATCTATTTCAAGTATTTTTATAATGTCATCCGTGTCAAACTCAAATTTTTCAAATTCTTCGAGTAATTTATCTTTATTTTTTTCAATTAATGCAATATGCAAATTGCCATCTTTTTCTTTGAGTGCATCAAAGCAAGCTTTTTTGAATTGAAATCTGCTATATTTAATAAGCAATAAAATCTTTTCTTTATCCAACTTTGATATATCCAAATCATCATACCAGTATCCTAGATTTTTAATAAGATATTCATAAGATGAAGTACTGAATGAATTTGCTTCTATTATAAATCGCAGTAGTCTCCCGTTAAAAAATTCATTTTTATTTTTATAATCCTCAGCACATCTAATTTCAGATATCTTTTTTGCATTCTCTTCAATATTTAGGAAACTTAATAATAAATTATTGTCTGTATCACCATCATTAAAATATTTAAAAACATTGTCCCAAGAAGGTATAAGCTTATTCTGCTGAATTAACTGCTCCCATAATTGTTTATCGATACTGTCAATATTACTTATTTTGACTTCCTCTTTTTCAATGATTTTCAATTTTAGACTCTTATTGAGACTATCAATATTTAGTAATTTTTTTAAGCTATCTTCTGATTCTTGAGTGTTTTCTGGAAGATTTAAAAGCACATTTTTAACATATTTATTTATTTCTTTATGAATATATTCCAAAAGTCCTTTGGTTATCTCAATACTATGTTCATTGATTATTGTAAAATTTGATATTTGTAGTTTATTTTTAATTATTGAATCTTTTGTAAATCTTTCAATATAGTGCTCTATCATTTCTTGATTTAGTTCATATAATTCATTTTTAAAAATATAATCAACAATTAATGCCACTTTTTTAGCATCTTCAACATTTAAGCTTTTATATTTTAGTTTTAGCTCTTTAATGAGATATTCAAATTTATCATTATTTTTACCATAATTTGGAAGAAACGAATTTTTTTCAATAAAATTTTTAATAGAGTCGTCAACATTTAGAGATACTAGTGTCGATTTATCTAATGCTTCTAATAAAATATGAAAGTATTCTTTTTGTTTTTCAAATGCCAATTTTGATTCTTGAAAAATGTAATCTCCAAATTTTTGATAATATTTAACAATAAGTCTTACAAATTCTATCTGCTTACTGGAATTATCTAAACAAAATAAGATAAATTCTTTGGATAGTGCGCTTTCATTAGATAGTTGTTGAAATAATTTTTCAACTTGTTTATCATATGAACTTTGATTTTCAAGTAAATATTCTATCAACGACAAGTTTAAAACACTTTCTTTGTTAAACTCATTTTCCGAGAGCCTGAATTGTACAATCTCTTGAGAATTTATTAATTCATAGTCAAATGGAAATGCATTACCACTATTTTTTACATTTCTCAAAAATTCTTGTTCATCTTTTGTGATACTAATACCGAAAAAGTTTGAAATATACTCTTCGTAATTTTCATCTATATATCCATAGCTCAATAAATATTGCATAAGCCCTTTATTTGTGAATATACTATTGTCGATAATATTGACATTGTTGAATTGTTCAAATAATTCTTTTATAGTAATGTGCTCTAGTTGTTCTTCTCTAGCCCTTAATTTTACTATTTCATTCATAAATTCATTTTTTTTGTTACTGATTTTATCCATAACAAGTTTTTCTCTTCTATCATATTCTCCAAGTATTTTTTCGATATCTTTGAAATTAATACTATTACTATGACTACCGTGTTGACTACGAGATACTATCGATGTTGATTGTTTAATCAATTGGAAATAACTATCTCCCACACTGCTGTAAGTATGAATTTGATTACCACTAATATAAAAATTCCCATAAAATTGAGTGCCTAGTTTTTCAATTATCTCGAAGATATAAAGCTGTCTTAGCTCCTTTATATTATTTTTTGCTTCATTATCAATTTTTCTAACTTCACTTTCTAGATTAATAATTTCTTTTCTAATATTATCAATATATAATTTTACATGTTCTTTTTTTCCTTTGAATACATTATAGACTAAACCTTTGCAATCATGTAAATCTCCAAAATCCTGTGGCTCAAAATTTTTATAAATTATTATAGCTAGGAGTTTTGTTTTGTCAAGCTTTGTATCTAGATTACTGCTATAAATCAAATATTCATTATAAATATTTTTGAGTAATCTCATCTCGGATATGTAGAGTGATATATCATATAGAAAACTTTTTTCAATATCTTTAAAATAATCAAGTAAAACATCTTTAGAGTTTGTAGCATTAATATATGGAATAATTGGAATTAAAAAATCAAAGAATTTTGTTCTTTCGTTTGCATTATGAAACATTTCATCTTTTACTGCATAAATAAAAACAATTCTTTTGGATACTTGCTCTGAATTATTTACAAAATTATTTAATTCTCTTAATTTGGTAAAAATACCTAAATTCTCAAATCTATCTAAATCTTGAAATACAACCACATTAAAATCTGTTTTTTCAAAAAAATATAATATTTCGTCTAAATATTGATTGAGCAATGAAGCACTTTCGTTACTTGACTTTAATTCTAAATTTTGGAGACTTAACTTTTCTATGTTAGTATTGCTAACTATCATTAATAACCTGTATATTACAAAATATGCACCTGCCATAAGGACAACAACTGGTAAATATTCTAAATATTTATATGTATATATTTCTAGCAACCATTTTAGAGTATCAATGTTTTTAAAGCTTTGCTGTTGAAATACAATAAAATATGATAATACAACTAGTATGATAGAGAAAATTTTCAATGGAATCAATTTTAATCTATTAATTTTTTTTAATCTTGATTGAGGAATGGTTGTATTTTTAACTTTATAAAACATCTGTTCCAAAATACTTTTTTCAATCAAAGATAAATCTTGTTTTTTATCACTTCCTTCTAAGTCTTTTTGCTTAAATGTAGCTAGTGAAATATCCAAAAATTTATATTGAGGATTGATTTTTTCAAATGTTTTTATAAAACTACTTTTTCCAGACCCATAAGAACCTGAGATCGCAATATTTTTTACTTTTGCATTTTCCAAAGCATCTTTCAAAGCCGTAGCATATTCATCTATTTTCTCTGCTTCATCATTAGCAGTTAAAAATTTATATTTGCTGTCATTTAAATTATATTGATTGACCAAAAATAAATGAAATAAATTGATTCTTTTTAAAAGATATACTAAAATTTTATCAATTTTAATAACAAGATTCATATTGTTCCCTCGCTTTATTTATTAATAAATTGTTCATAAGTCCTTTATGTAATACTTTTATATATGTTGCTAAATTCTTTTCAAATTTTTCATCATTCGTACTTAAAAATTGTTGGAGTTTCTTGTTAATATCTATCATCTTTTGTTGCTCCTATTGACTTAAACTTTCATTAATAAAACACAATGTATAATCGCACTCAAAGTCCCCAGCTACTGATAAGATTCCAAGGGAAGCTTCGTAAGATAGGTAGCATGGGTCATTTTTCATAATGTGAAACTTTCCTATCTTTTGTCATTTCATCAATTTTTATCAGATATTTTTCAATTTTTTTGTAAAAAACATCCTCATCTCTTTCATACTTTCTAAAAATTGCCCAGCTAATATAATCAACTATTTGAAGATTTACACTAGAAGCACTACAATGATGAAAAATATCATATCGAAGATTTAAATTTTTCGTTTTGATATATTCTTTAATACCTTTTTTTAGAGCTGCTACTTGACGATTTTTATTTTGATGAACTGGGAGCCTATCTGTAATAATGATAAAATCTTTTTTTATTTCAAGTTCATCCAGTAATTTATGGATAGCAAAATTTAAATTATCGACATAAAACTTATCTTTTTCATCTCTTTTTGATGGATCAACTTTTGGTTTTTCTAAGATGTAAGAATAGGATTTGACACTATTTTTATCAAATGTCGATATAAGATTGAACATCTCATCTCTTATGTATTTATTATCTTCACAAGCATGAAATGACTCAATATCAAGCCTTCTACCACCAAGTGGGTCTAGGTTTCTTTCTAATAGTGAATATCTATAATTTGCAATAATCTCATGAAGATTAAAAGGTCTATTTTTAATCAAAAAATTGAACATATAGTATTTTGAGCCATTAGAAGAAAAATCCATATCCCCAGCTTCATCTACAAAAATATAAATAGCATCATTTATATGCTCTATTGCAATATCTGTATTTATGGAAAATTTAAGAGAATGTAGCTCATCATATTCATGTGGTAAACCATCCAACAGCTTGGTAAGTAAATTTCTTTCATCACCATCTAAACCTATCAATTGTAAATAATTATTAGGATGCACAAATATATTAACTTCGCCGATTCCACCATTCCAATTATCTATTTTATAGTCTTCAAAATATGCATTTTCTAACAAAATAGCTATATCGTATCTATTTTCTTTTTTTAAAATATTTTGAATTATTTTAATCTTCTCTTTGCTCATACATCACCTATCTATTAAAATTTTGAATAAGGTTCCCTCAGCTCAACACCTAGAACCTTGGAAGTTGTTAAAAATAAAAATTGTTTTGGTTGTGTATATAAGAATTCACTTATTACCCATTGATCACTTTGAGAAAATATATCATCATACAGATAAGGATGATAACGAGTAATTGAACCTAAATAAAACATTATGACAAATATTATAAATGATGGAGAATATCTATTATTTACACAACTTGATAAATAAAATTTATAGCCATCTCTATTGATATATTGCCATATGCCAAATTTCCTAATTTGATGAGACAATTCAAATAATACTTTGTTTGTAACTTGATAAGAATTCATTTGATATTCAACAATAAAGTATACTTTCTCTCCATCTTCTATTAAATTTGTTCCATAAACACTTTTTAATGCATTGAAATTTTTATGCTTTTTTGTATCTTGTAATAATGCTTTGTAAATAAGTTTTTTACCTTCTTTTATTAATTCGTGTTTTTCAATTCTTGAAAATATTTCATCTTCTCGATAAACATTAGCATAAGTTCTATGTACACCAACACAATGTTTTAATAAATCTTTTATTTTCAAATTTAATTTTGGTGGAAATGTATGCAAGATTTCTGCTTCAACTATATCCATTAACTCATAACAAACTGATCTTTTTTTAGGTGAAGTTTCACCACTATTTAATTTTAAAATATCTACCGAATCACTAGCAAATACAAAAGTATTACTATCTGATGGATTAATACCATGGTCAAATCGTTGATGTTTTTCAAAATTTGATTCTAATTCAATATTTAATTTTGCAAAATTAAGAAAACTATAATAATATAAAAGTGGCTTTGATCTTAGATCAGCATTTTCAGCAGCTTGATAAAATGTTTTTGACTGTTCAAGTAATGAGAATAATATATCTTTTTTTTCAATTGTTTTTGCATATTCTTTAATAATATAATTCCAAAAAGACCATATGTCAGCTACTGGAACTTTATTATGATTAAATTTTAAAGGCTGTTTCTCTTTAGAAAATGCTGGAAATCCATAAGTAAAATCTATTTTTTGTTGCATAGTTTATTTCCCATCAATATAACCATTTTTCTTTAGGAACAATTGCCTTATTTCCAAGTTCTAATATATTGGTTTTTAAATTTTTTACTTTTTGATTGAGCAATACAATATCTTCACTTGTTGCTACAATACTTTGCATGTTGCTTATTTTGACGCTTGCTAAAGTTTTATAAAGTTGCTCAGAACTAGCTTCTTTCATTCTTTGCTGTTCTGGTTCATCAAATATTAAAAATCCAAAGTGGTTAGTTTTATACCAATGTGTCATATATAAAAGAGCAACTGAATATGCCCAAATTATTCGTATATTATCACTGGCAGATGATTCAAGTGTTAAGTCAAACCCGTCTAAGAATGGTTGATAGTTATTTTTTGTTATTTGAATTTCATATATTTTGGTACTCGAATAACCATAAGATTTTAATAATTCTGAAAATATTTCGCTAAATTTATCAATTTTTTCTATATCATTTTCAGAAAAATCATTTTGAGGTAAATCTTCTAATTTTTCTTTATTTTCTTTATAAAGACTAGCAATAGATATTAAATTTTGAATACTGCTTTCATAAATTTCATTGATATATTCAAGTTTTTTAATTTCATTTTCTAAATTAATTTTTTCTCTTACTGTACCTTCAGAAATTGTTGAACTGTAATTTGCATCTTTAGTAAAACTTGATAGCAACTCTCTTTTTTCTTTAATAATTTGTTTAATTTCATTTTCAAGTTGATTGAGTTTAATAATTCTATGATTACTAGATTTGATTAAAATATCTATCGCATCGATTTGAGATTCTAAAAATTTTATGTTTGTTTCTAAATCCATTGGTTCAAAATTCTCTTTTTGCAATGAATCTTCTAAAATACTTTTACATGTAGGACACTTATGTTCCGCAAAGCTTATCTTTTCATCAGAACCTAGCTTGACAATCGTTCTAATATCCTTATAATTTTTAATACTTTTCCCTAATTCATTAATTTGAACTTCATATCTTTTTAAATCATTTTTCTCGTTCATTAACTCAATAGTGTTCTCTCTTAATTTACCATTTAAGATGATAATCTCTTTATTGAGCAAGTCAATCTTATTTTGTAATTCTTTATTTTCAATTTTCAAGGTTGTATTTAAATTGTATTTTTCTAATTTTTCTCTCAGTACTGATAAAAATTGATATGATGAGATGTTTTTGCTTTCAAAAATAAAAATAAAATTTGGATAATCCTCTTTTTTGAGTTCAACTGTTATTGATGGAAAGTTTTCAAGATTACAATTATGTTCTTTGGCAATACTTTCCATATAGTCACTAATTTTATTCCACTCTATTTTATTTTTATCAAGCTCTTTTTTTATTTCTTTTCTCTTTAATCTATTTTGCATAACATCTAAATTTAACAAATATTCGAAAGTCAAATTACTAACCGCTTCAATTCCATATGTTTTAGGAATCGTTGCTTGAATACCGCTCCAACCTCTAACTTGTTCAATAAACATCAAAGGGATTAATGTTTGAATATATAAAGGAATTTGTTTATCATCATTATATTTTGGTACAAAAGGAAGTTTAATATCCATAAACTTTTCTAAAAATTTATGAAATCCCTTATCTCTTTGTGCAGCTCCATCTTGATTTAGAAAAAAATCTTCTTTTTTAAATTGATTGTTTTCATTAATAATCAAACTACCAAAATAAATAGAAATTAAATTTGGATTTTGACTTCCAATAATTTGTCTTTTAATGGTGATAATTTCTTTTTTTTCATTTTCTATTTCTAGTAAAACATAAGATTCAAGAACATTATATATTTTATTTTCAAAGTAAATCTTTTCTTTTAAAACTGATTTTAAAACTGTGCTACCCTGTTTAGCACTTAAAACTGCTTCAACTCCTAATGCATAGATAATCGAACTAATAATCGTAGTTTTACCAGAAGTATTTTCAGCTCTTATTACATTTAAACCTTTTTGAAATAATAAACATTGTCCAAATATACCATCATTGGTAGAAATATTTATTTTTAAACCTTTTAAAGTTAATTTTTGCATATCAATTACCACCTATCATCATTTTTATTTTTTCATCCGTTACTTTTCTTGAACCAATATTTTTTAAAACCTTATACTCATCTTTCAATAATTTTTCATTTATCAATTTATTGATAAACACTTCTGCTTTTGTTGTTAACTCTAACTTTCCTTGATTTGTAAGTTGAATGAGTTTTTCACCAATACAATATTCAATGGCAATATCCAAGAATGGATCAGGTCTAATAATTTCAAATGGCAATTCATCATTTTTGAAATTTAAATCTTCAACTTTTTCTATATGCTTTACGAGCCAATTTAAATATTGAACTTGTAAATATGACAGTCTTTTGCTATAACCATTCACTTTAAGCATCATAAGGATTAAACTTATCTTGTACATTGGTCTTAAATCAGTTGGTATCGAGATTTTCTTTTGAGAAAAAATAATCTTTTGAGAATCTTCAAACGGTAAAATATCTTTCATAATCATTTCCTATTCAAAATCTATCGGACATCTTGCCATCCAATCGGCAATTGACTCTTGAGCTAGATTTTCCAATAATGAAGTTTCACAAACATTCATAAAATCTTTTTCTAAACTATCTTTATAATCTTCTTGAATAGTTTTTAAATCTTTTAGTTCTATCCCAATTAGTGATGATTGTTGAACTTTTTTCTCAATACTATTTTTTAATCTTGAAAGCTTCTTATAAATATCAGGGTACGATTTATTAAGCATATTAAGCTCCTCTTGCCCCTCAATAAAGTATTTAAAAATACTAAATGTAAACTTGTTTAATTTATCTGGATTGTTTTTCAAACTATCTAATTTTGATAGTTTTGTTTTTATTTTTTCAACAATTTCATTGTGAGATTCACTAATAAGCTGTAAATCTTCTTCATTGTAATCGCTACTACTAGACTGAATTTGTGAAATATTTGCATTAACTAATTGACCAATCTCTGGTATATAAGAAGTTTCAATTTGTAGTATAATTTTAAAATCATTTGTTACATGTTGGCTTATTGATTGCTGAACCTCTTGTTCTTTTTTACGGCAATGTTCAATTAAATTTTTGCTATCGTAAGCAGGGGTAACAAAATACCAATTTTTGATAATTGCATTTCTATTCAATTTATTTATTTCTAAAACATTTTTAATTAATTTACTTATATCTTTAGTAATTTTATCTCTTTGCAATTCATACAAAGATTTAGATGAAAATTCTTCGTCTTTTGGACTATAGCATTGAAATAAATCTCCATCAAAAGTAAATCCCTCTATGCCATAATCTCCACCATATCTTGCAGGTACTTCTTGATAATTATCTTTATATCTTAAGTGAAATAGCTTATTGCATATATCTTCCCAATCCTGTCCTGATAATTCGCCAAATGATTTTGTTTTCATATCTTCACCCTCACTTTGCCGCTTAGTAAATCGTTCATAAGTCCTTTTTTTAGCTCTTTTAGTTTGGCTAGGGTTGTTTCTTCTGTTTGTATTTTTTTATCTTGTGTGGTTAGGATTTTGGCGATTTGTTTTTGTTCTGTAATTGATGGTAAAGCGATTAAAGCTTGGCTAATGGTCCCTAAAGAGAGTGCAAATCTCGTCGAACCGCTAGCTAGTTTTCCAAAGTATTTTTTATAATAGTTTCCTTGTAAAAGTAAAGCTAAATATTTGCCATAACAATTTTTCTTTGGTCTTATCATGGTCAAGTGATAGCCACAAATAACATCTTTCAAATCTTCTGCCACATAAGATGGGATACCTATATCATCTGGAGATTCTGAATCTTTTGTAATGATTACATCATCTTTTTTTAGAGTGAATTTTTTAATTTCTAGTTCTGTAGCAGTCGCAACCATAAAATCAATAGAATTATCAATTTCATCATTTACATATACATCCATGTAGTTACAAAGTTTGATTTCTTGTTCTTCTGGAGAAGACTTTTTATCGACATTACTATTTGTAATCGTTGAACATTGATCTAAACTTACTACCTCCCATTCATCAGGGATAAGTCCTAATTCACTCTCTTTGTAGGAGTGGGTTGCTTTTGTACGGATTTGACCGTTTTTGTCTATGCCGTTCGTGAGTAGCTCTTGCATAAGGGCGGTTTTGATATTTTTCTCTTTTTCGATAAGGCGGTTTGTGGACTCTATCTCCTTATCAAGAGTTGAGAGGATTTTGGCAATTTTTTCTTGTTCTTTTTTTTCTTTTGGAAAACAAATAAAAAACTTTTCAATCTCTTTAACAGTTAATTGAGGTTGGGCACTGCCAAAAACTGTATTTGCTATTTGATTATCAAAAATATTAGACTTTAAAAAAGTATGTAAATACTTAGTTTCTAAAGATTTGTTTTCATTTCTTAAAAGAATCATACCAGAGTTAATTCTAATGTGATTATAATTAATTGTATTGTCAAAATATGCAATATTACCAACAGTCCCTCTTGTAGTTAAAACAATATCTTCTTTTTCTAATTTACCTTTTCTGAGTTTTTCGTCTTTTTCTTTATTAATAAACTGAATTTCACTAAATTTAAAACCATCTTTTGTTACATTTTTTGCACTCAAAAAAATACAAAAACCATTATCTGAGAATTCATTTTCTTTTGGATAGTTTTCACCTCTATCACCATCAATAAGTTTTATTTTTAAGTCTTTCAAGGTATTTACTTCCCATCCATCAGGTGTCTGTATCATCTCACTCATAGATAACCAAGCTCCGTTAAAAATATTTTTATCTCATTTGTCGCTTCTTCTCGTTCTCTCTCTATCTGTGCAAGGCTTACTTTGTATTTGTCCCAGAGGTTTTCTAGAGTTTTGATGATGGTTTGTTTCTTTTCGCTTAGGTAGCGATTGGCGATGGTTTGGCTATCAAGTTGGAGTTGTAAAACTACAAGCTCTTTAATATTTGATACATCTTTAAATAACTCTGCTTTTAGTTCGTTTATTTTTTCTCGCACTACTATTTTGTCATTTTCTTCTTTGGCAGATTTTAGCTTTTTAAATAGCTCTAGGAGTTTGATATGTGTAGCTAACTGCTCTTTGTTTAAGGCACTCAAAAAGCTCTCATTAGAGACTACAAAACTATCATTTAGCAGGTTATAATCATATCCACTATTTTTGAGTGACTTGATGATAAATTTATTCTCCACCCACCAAGAAGCGAAAATCCCTCGCACTTTAAATTTATCTAGTACTGTATCATTTTCAAAAGCTTTTTCTATTAGCTCATAGCCACTTGTGTAGAGTGTTGCTATATTACTGTTTGATTCATCGATGATAGTTTGATACTCTTCGTACCACCCTTTGACTTTAGAGAGTATTTTGTCATCTGTAGTTTTAAAAGATTCGCTACTTTCTAATAATTCTCTTATGTTTTGCTTCTCAATAAGTTCACTTTTAAATTCAAAATAGTTCTCATCTTTTGATGCAAAGAACATATCGCTTTGTATAGAGTAGCTATTCATCAGCACATCGTTCCATTCAGCTTTTGGAATACCACCTTTGAGGTGTGCTTTTACATCGTGAGGAGTTGGTGGCGGTGTGTTGTCCACATATCTTCGTATGTTTAGGTTGAAGTCTTCTTTTTGTATCTCTTCAAGAGCTACAAGCCTTGAGTATTTAGGAAGTTCAAGGCGGTTTTGATAGGTAAAATTTATTTTTTCTATATCTTCAGCACGGAGGAGATTTTGGTTTTTCCCCTCTTTGTATTCTCCATCTGCATTAATAAAAAGGATTTTGTCATCTTTTTTTGCTTTGTTGATGATAAGAAGTGCAGCGGGTATCCCAGTACCATAGAATAGTCCACTAGGCAAGCCTATAACAGCCTCAAGGATATTTCTTTTTGCTATAAGCTCTTCACGGAATTTTCCCTCTTCGCTTCCACGAAAAAGTACTCCATGAGGCATCACAACACCCATTTTACCATCGTGTTTCAAAGAGGCTATCATATGTTGAACAAACATATAGTCGCCTTTCTTTCCACCCTCTGGCATAAAGTGACTAAATCTCTCTTTGTATTTTAGATTGGCTTTGGTGTAGTTTTGGCTAAATGGTGGATTTGCTATTACTCTATCAAACTGTTTGAGTTGTCCATTTTCTGTGTGGAGTGGGTCTTCTAGGGTATCTTCGTTTTTGATGTCTGCATTTGTGATACCGTGAAGGATCATATTCATCTTACACATCGCCCAAGTGGTTGCTATGGCATCTTGTCCATAAAGTGAGAAGTTATCAGAGTTGTATATCTCTTTGATATGCTCTTTTGCTTGTATGAGCATACCACCACTACCAACTGTCGGGTCGTAGATACTCATTCCAGGTTTTGGGTCAAGGATTTTGGTTAGCAGAGTTACCACACCACTTGGAGTATAAAACTCTCCAGCTTTTTTACCAGCACTATCTGCAAAATACTTAATAAGGTACTCATAGGCTGCACCTAAAAGGTCTGGAAACTCAAAATCCTCGTCTCTTAGTCTTATTTTGTCGAAGTGTTGAATGAGCTGGATAAGTTTGCTATCTGAAATTTTTGAATTTCCAACTTTTTTGTTGAAATCGATGTAGCCGAGAACATTTTCAAGTGAGCTTAGATTTGCTTCTTCTATACTTGAAAGTGCAACATTAAGAGCTTCACCAAGATTCTTTTTTAGGTGTCTAAGGCTTTGCCATCTTGCATTTTCAGGGATATTGAAAGTAAACTGATGATTTTGTAAAAGAATGTTAATAGTATCTTCATCATGACCATCTTTTTTGTAAGTAGCTTTCACTTTGTCATACTCTGCATCAAACTGATCAGAAAGTCTTTTGAGAAAGAGCATACCAAAAATATACTCTTTAAATTCACTTGCTTCCATCTTTCCACGAAGGATATCGGCTGCTGAAAAGAGGTGCTGTTCTAGTTGAGAGAGGGTGAGTTTTTGCATTTTGTAATATCCATAGATCGAAATTATTTAGTAAAATTATTTTTTTAAATATTGTTAGATTTTATCTAAATGTTAATAAAAGGATACGGGGCTTTAGAAAGCAATATCTAGTGTTTTATACTACCCCAAAACTACTAGACAACTTTTTTCAAATCTAAATTCTTTTCCTGACCTGTTACCTTACGAAACATATAAGTTACAATTACCTCCACTAACTACAAGATTTTCATCAGATTCATCTCCAATTTTTTCATAACTTTTAT
>CAMCYD010000058.1 GCA_945883785.1 Helicobacter pylori PMSS1 | reverse complement strand
AGAAATACAAGGGGGAGAAGGATTGCTATTTCCGGTAAGACAAGATTTGCAGTCGCTATTTTTTGAAATAAAAAAAACATACCCCAAACACCAAGTGCCATTAAAATTGATATAGAAACAAATTGTCCTACCTTAAAAAATCTTCCACTAATCGAACTGTAGGCAAAAAATAATATTAAAAGCGGCATAACCATAAATGGTACAAATAACTTTGAGTATAAAATAGCTCTAATTTTATCTGTATTGAGTCCTTGCTTATCAAAAAGTAAAATCGTATACACAGCATCAGCGATAGAATATTCAATATTTGCTTTATACACATTGCTTATAATCTCAGGCTTAAACCCATCAAGTGTGTATAGAAATTTTTCGTAGCTAATATTTAATTTTGAAGTTTCCCATTCAATCTTTTTTGGTTTTGAAATAATCTTTGCATCGACTACATACCATTTATTATCCCTATAATAAGCCGTTTTAGCCAAAATAGTTTCGACCAATTCTCCATCTTCTAGTTTGAAAATTTTTATATTTTCTGCTTTTTTTTCTAATGGATACAGTTTTTGAAAATAAACAAAGTTATTATTGTATTTCAAAAGAATATTAAATTTTTCATTCACAAAAAAGTTATTATTCAATATTTTACTTTTTTGTTCACTAGCATATGCCAATTCTGTTGATTGCATAAAAAGGAGAATGGATGTTAATATAATTGAAAGTAAAACGATCGGGAGAATAACTGCTTTTTTGGAAATACCAAGAGAATAAAAACTGATAAGGGTATTTTCTTTGATTAAAAAAGACAAAGTCACAATCCATGCAAAAAGAATAGAAAGTGGCAATGTGATTGTAAGGATGAAAAAACCATTATATGCAAGATATAAAAGTTGTAAGTTAGCAGATTTAGGGAGCTTGTCGATATTTTGTAAAAAATCAAATCCCATAAAAAAAATCTCTAAAGAGATTAAGATAATAAAAAAATACTTTAAATATTTGAGCAAAAGATACTTTGTTATTAACTTCACTTTGGTTTCCTAAAAATTATTTTAATGTAAAAGTTGATTGCACTTTTGATAAAGTTTCTTTTTGGAGCGACTCAACTGCTTTTACGATATGAAGTATGATATCCTCTAATTTACTTAATTCTTCCTTGCTAAAATCACTCAACACATAATCCGACACCTCTTTATTTATAGGCTTCCCTATTCCAATTCGAACACGAATATAATCAGCCCCAATATGGCTATCAATTGAACGAAGTCCATTGTGTCCACCATGTCCACCACTAATTTTAAATTTCACACTTCCAAATGGCAAATCTAAATCATCATGAATAACAATAATATCTTTATTTTCAATTCCATAATAATCAGCAATTGAAAGGATGGATTCTCCTGAAAGATTCATAAAAGTTTGTGGTTTTGCAAGTATTGTGTTGTTTGATTTTTGTGTGATTGATTTGAAATTTGAATTGTTTATTGAAGTTGTGTTAGTATTTTTAGCTATCTCATCGATAACTAAAAAACCAACATTATGTCGAGTATTTTTGTATTTTTCCCCAGGATTACCCAGCCCTGCGATTAAAAACATAAAATTACTTAGCTTTAATGACACCAATAATTGGAACTCTTGGGTCAAGATTACATTTTACACCTTCTGGTAATTTGATATCTCTTACTAAGAAATTATCTCCAGTATCAAGGTCATCAATCACGAAGTGGAAGCTATTTGGTAAATTTTCAATTGCACAAGCAACTTCAACTCTTCTTCTATGATAAGCAAAAAGACCTTTATTTTTAAGACCTTTTGGAGTACCTTCAACAGATACTGGCACTAAATAATTAGCAACCACACCTGGCAATGCAACTTGTAAATCAACATGCAACAAAGCACCAGTTACAGGGTGTTTTTGGTATTCTTTCACTACAGCTTTAAAAGTATTATCCGCAACTTTTACATCAAATGCAACAGTCGTTTTATTTTTCATATATCTAACAAAATCATTTACTTTAAAAGCTGCATTGATGTTTTCAATACCTTTTCCGTAAATGTTAGCTATTAGATAACCATCTCGTCTTAATTGTTTCGCAGCTTGCTTTACGATACTATCTCTAAGTATTCCTTCTAACATTTCTTTTCCTTGTTTTAATCTTACTAATAACCAGTGGGTTTTAGTTTTGGGTTGCGATTTTATCCAAGTTCATTTTAAAATTTGCTTAGCATTTTTATAAATCGGTTCATCGATAAAACCAAATCGTTCATCGATAAAACCAGTCAGCCCATTTTTTCTATTTTCTTCAAAAATCTTCACAATATATTTTGCTTTTTCTAGCTCCTCTTCGTCATTTGCAAATACTCTATTTACTATTTCAACTTGTGATGGACTTATGCATGAAGAAGCCGTATATCCAATATTTTTTGCTTTTTGGCACCATAAATCAAACTCTTGTGTATTTTTATAATCTTGAAAAGTAAAAAAAATTGGTTTAAATCCAGCTATTTTACTCTCAACTAAAAAACGACTAAGTATATAATCAATCATTGGATTTTCAAGCTTAAGCAAACTTTGTGGCAATTCTAAAGATTCTAGTAAATCCAAAATACCAAGATACACCGTAGTAACTCTTTCATCTAATTTTAGTTTTGAAAGATTGAGAAATGCTTCTTTTGTCTCTATGGAAAGATGTACTTCAACCTCTTCATCGATAAGTTTTAGTGCTAGTGCAATATCATCAATAGTTTTTATCTTTGGGATTCTTATAGCATGAGGTTTTAGTTTATTGAGTATTTTGATTTCATTGCATCCAGTTTCATCAAGGGGATTGATTCGAACCACAACATATTTATTTTGAAAACGAAAACCACTTGCACTAAATTTTTTACACAAAAGTTCAAGTGCTGCTATTTTATCAAAAACTCCATCTTCAAGGTTTATCATAGCTACATCACAAGATAAATTATCAATCTTTGAAAGATGTTTCTCTTTATCTCCAGCGACCATCAAATATGATTTAAAATTCTTATTTTGCATATCGTTATTTTCTATTTATGTGAGTAACATAATAATAAATTGATTCTTGCTCATTTCTAGTAAGAAAATATTTTGGCATTGTATTTCCATCAATCATTTTCTTGCAAACATCATTTTTGTCAATTTTAGGTTTATCGACTAAAATATCTGGGTCAAGTTTTGCTATAAAATCATCTAATGATATTTTTGTTATATCATTTGTTTTAATCTCACAAAAGTACACAGCTTCTTTGTTGGTATGCTTAAATTTTGTAAGAGACATGCCTTTCGCATTTAGACCATGACATTTTGCACAACTTATGCCTCGTGGATTACTGTAAAGCATTTTTCCATACTCGTATTTTGTTATAAATGATTCATTAATTTGCTTTTCAACAAGTGATTGACTAATATCTGACGAAAATAAAAAAAGTGGCAAAAGTATGATTATAATTTTTTTTAACATACAAAATTATAGCAAACAAAACAAAAAAATAATTTATACCAAATTTTTTATTTACTAGCTTTTGGGATAGAGATGGTAAAACAAGCCCCTAAATATTGCAATCCATCAATCATTATATTTACATTTTTAACACTTAAATCACCTTGCATATTTTTTTCGACAATATCTTTACTCATATAAAGTCCGATTCCTGTCCCTTGTGATTGATGTTTTGTTGTAAAGTATGGGTCAAAAATTTTAGTGACGATATTTTCAGGGATACCACCAGCATTATCAATAATTTTAATAGTGTTATAAAGTGGTTCATCAACAATATTAACATAGACTCTTCTATCAGTTTGCTTATGCTCAATAAGGGCATCTTTCGCATTATTTAAGATATTTAAAAAAACCTGTGCTAATTCACTTGGATATCCAAAACTTTGAGATCGAAATTTACCATTTTTTATATTTAAGGCAATATCGTTATTTTTATAAACGGCTTCAACAATACTTTTGCTTTTCCATAATATATCTAAATTATCGAACAAAACCTTCTCTTTGTCCTCTTTAAGATAACCTCTAAAATCATCAATAGTTTGGGTCAAAAAGTTTGTATATTCGATTATTTTTGAAAATGATTTTGTAATATCTTCTTCAGAAGTAAGGTTAAGTTCTATTTGTAGATTCATACCACTTGCAGTTGAACTAATGGCAGAAAGAGGTTGCCTCCATTGATGAGCAATATTTCCTATCATCTCACCCATACCAGCATATCTTGATTGCGTTAAAAGTTTTTTATCTTTTTCCCTATTTTTTTCAACTTCAGAGACTATCCTTTCCTCTAAAGTATCATTAAAATTTCTAAGTTCACTTGTGGATATCTCTAAAGCTCTTTCTAACCTGTAAATATTTGAATCCATATTCTCATAAGCATCTTCAACTAAAGCTAAAAATTTTAAAAATTTATCTTTATCTAACTGGTCAAAATCATCTAACTTTGTTTTTTTTAATTGTCTCGCTAAAACTTTATTTTTGATTTCCATAAGTTAGTACGATTATGTTTCCCAAAAAAGTGTTAAAGTCATAGTTTGGTTGTGTAAATCACATCTACCATCTTTTAAAGGTGAAATTTCTCCATATGAGTAATATCCTATTTGTTCTACATTTTCTCCAAAAATATTATAAACAGCTTCAAGTTCATCTTCTGTTTTTTGCCCTAAAACTAGTTTTCTCCCTACACAACTAATTGCAATACAAGCAGCTTCTTGATTGGCATAATCAAAACTAAGT
Source organism: Helicobacter pylori PMSS1 (assembly GCA_945883785.1). Taxonomy (GTDB): domain Bacteria; phylum Campylobacterota; class Campylobacteria; order Campylobacterales; family Arcobacteraceae; genus CAIJNA01. The sequence goes on along the minus strand of CAMCYD010000058.1, from coordinate 10,730 downwards.
AAGCTATTTCCTGCTTCCGATGCACCTTCAATAAGTTCGTCAAAAGTAGCTTTCATAAACATAACTTCACTTCCATTTGGAATATCTCCAGCAAAAGTGATAGATTGTTCCTCTTCATTTACTGCCAAAATAGTTCTTACTTTTGATTCAGTCGAACCCTCTTCTTTAATCATAAGCGGATACAAAAGTCCAGAGGCTGGGAGTTCTGCAGATTTTTCACCTAAGTATTTTTTATAAACTTCAAGAGCAGGAAAGTCATCCAATTTATATAAGACATTGTTTTTCGCATCAGTTACCATTCTGTCTATTCCAAATTTCTTCCATCCGCCTTGTGAACCATAAGCAACTCTAAAATTGTCTCCATAAAATCCAATAGCTGTAACATAATTTGAAACAGGTTTATTATCTACAACTACCCATGTTTTAGAAAAGTTTGCATCATCTCCTGCAAGTCCACCAGTCACTACAACATTATTTAAAAGTGTATTGGCAAATCCTTTTGTGAGTTGTGAACCATTGATACCCAGTCCATCACTAAGTGTAAAGATAGCTTTTAAGTGTTCATTTTGGAGTTCAGTTGCTATTTTTTTCCCGATCTCAAAAGATTCACTCACATCATCAAAATGGATGGTAGATAAAGCTAGTTTTGTATTTTCAAATTTCATAACCATAACACAAAGTGATGAGGTGTAGAGCAAATCATTGTGTATTTCGCCAGAAGTTGAACAACCAATAATGGTAGAAGTTTTGAAATGAGTAGTGATATCTTCAAATCCAGATTGGATATCATCAAAATGTGTACTCCCAAAACAAATGACAAGTGTACTTTGTGAATCAAGAGAATTATTTATCTCACAGTCCCATTTACCATCTTCATATATATAACTTTTTTTAATCATTGGAAACTCCTTGTATCAGAATATTTTATCATTCATAACTTAAAGTTTACTAGGATAATTATTGTTTTTTTGGTATTTATTTTATAGTTTTGTAGTGAAAAGATTTGAAGAGAAAAATCCCCTCAAATCCTTTTTATATATGGTAGTTTGGAGCTTCATTTGTGATAGTCACATCATGAACATGGGATTCTCGCAGACCTGCACTTGTAATCTCTACAAATTCTGCAGTTGCTTGGAATGTTGGGATATCTTTACTTCCAAGGTATCCCATAGAACTTCGTAGACCTCCGATAAATTGATGGATAATATTCCCCATCAACCCTTTGTATGGAACCATCCCCTCAATCCCTTCTGGAACTAATTTATCAGCAGCAGTTCCTTCTTGGAAATATCTATCAGTACTCCCTTTTGTCATAGCTCCGATACTTCCCATCCCTCTATACGATTTGAATTGTCTTCCGTGGCTTAAGATAATATCACCTGGAGATTCTTCAGTTCCAGCTAAGGCACTTCCCATCATAACACAACTTGCTCCAACTGCAAGTGCTTTTGCTACATCTCCACTAAATTTAATCCCACCATCAGCGATAATTGGGACACCATATTTCGCACCCATATCACTACAATCATCAATCGCACTAATTTGAGGAACACCAACACCAGCAACGATTCTAGTTGTACAAATAGACCCAGGTCCAATTCCAACTTTAACAGCATCCGCTCCAGCTTTGATTAAATCTTCAGTGGCTTCAGGAGTTGCAACATTTCCAGCAATCACTTCAATAGTAAATCTCTCTTTGATAGCTCTAACTGTGTCTAAAATTCCTTTACTATGTCCATGAGCTGAGTCTAAAACAAGAACATCAACACCAGCATTAATTAAAGCCTCTGCACGGTCAAGCTGACCAACACCAATAGCAGCACCAACAATAAGTCTTCCAAATTTATCTTTTGCAGCATTTGGGTATTCTAGTTTTTTGTTGATATCTTTTATTGTAACAAGTCCAACTAATTTATTTGTATCATCAATAATAGGGAGTTTTTCAATTTTGTGTTGATGCATTATTTCTGCAGCTTCCTCTAAAGTTATCCCTTTTTGAGCAGTTACAAGTGGCATTTTTGTCATTACATCTTGTGCTTTTTGAGAGAAGTCTTTAACAAATCGCATATCTCTATTTGTTAAAATTCCAACTAATATCATATTTTCATCAACAACAGGAACACCAGAGATTTTATAATTTTTCATCAAATCTTCCGCATCTTGTAAAGTTTGACTTGGATTTACAAAAACAGGGTCGATGATGATACCACTTTCACTTTTTTTCACTTTTTTTACTTGTAAAACTTGATTTGCAATATCCATGTTTTTATGAATAATTCCAATTCCACCAAGTCTAGCCATAGCAATAGCAGCTCTATATTCTGTAACTGTATCCATAGCAGCACTTACAAAAGGGATATTGAGCTCAATATTTTTTGTAAGTTTTGTTTTGATGCAAACTTCTCTTGGTAAAATTTCACTTTTTGCAGGTACTAATAATACATCTTCAAATGTTAAGGCTCTTTTTCTAATTCTCATTGATTTTCCTTTATAATGTTTTTAGTGTTTGTATTGGTTTTTCAAGGCTCATTGCCCCATCAAATACAGTTTGTTCATCAAAAGCTTTTCCTATTAATTGTAGCCCAATTGGCATCCCATCACTATCTTTTGCCACAGGTACAGAGATAGCAGGAAGTCCAGCAAGATTGACGGAAATTGTATAAATATCACTTAAGTACATCTCTAGTGAACTTGCAAATGCTCCAAATTTTGGTGCAGTTGTCGGTGCAACTGGAGCTAAAATAAGGTCACATTCTTTAAAAATCGTATCAAATTCATCTTTGATAAGGTGTCTTACTTTTTGAGCTTTGATATAGTAAGCATCATAGTATCCACTTGAAAGAACAAAACTTCCAAGCATAATTCTTTTTTGTACTTCGTACCCAAAACCTTGCGATTTTGTATTGAGGTAAGTCTCTTTAAGATTTTTCCCCTCAACTCTATTCCCATATCTGATACCATCATATCTACTTAAGTTTGCACTCGCTTCTGCAGTTGCAATGATATAGTAAGATGAGATATGTTTTTTAGTATCCATCATATTTTTGTGGATGATAGTGTGTCCAGCAAGTTTTAATTTTAAGATTGTCTCTTCAAATGCTTTTTTGATATCTTCACTTGCTTCGCTTATATAGTTATCAATCACAGCAATGGTAAGTTTTCTATCACCATTTAAATTTGGAGCAACTGGTGTATAGTCAATATTTGCACTTGTAGAGTCCATTGCATCGTGTCCACTTATTATGTCATACAGTATCGCTGCATCTTCTACATTTTGTGTGATTGGTCCACATTGGTCAAGTGATGAACTATAAGCTGTTATCCCATATCTACTCACTCGTCCATATGTTGGTTTCATCCCAACACAACCACAATATGCTGCAGGTTGTCTGATACTTCCACCAGTGTCTGTTCCAAGTGCTGCTATCGCTAAACCAGCTGCAACTGCTGCAGCACTTCCACCACTACTTCCCCCTGGAACTTTTGTAAAATCTACAGGATTTAATGTTTTCCCATAACATGAACTTTCAGTTGAACTTCCCATTGCAAATTCATCCATATTTGTTCTACCAAATCCAGCAAGTCCAGCATTGTGAAGTTTGTTGATAACTGTTGCATCGTATGGCGAAATGTAGCCTTTTAAAATATTACTACAGCTAGTAATTTCCCAATCTTTCACATTAATATTTGCTTTAATAGCTATGGGAACACCACTGTTAATAGAAAGTTTTAAATTCTCATTTGTAAATTGTTCAACATAAGCACCTATGTTTGAGTTTTGTTTTATTTTTTCTTGCAGTTCTTCGCAAAATTTTGATAGTTCTTCTTTGCTAAGACAAAGTGCTTTTTTTAGTGTAATCACTCTTCACTCCCCTTTTTAAAATAGGTGATTATTTTAGCTAATTTAGACTTAAGATGCCCTCTAAAATTTATTTTTTTTACCATAAGACCGCCGAACAACGATGTTTTTGTCCGATTACTTCGTTATGAAGAGATCTCATAACAAACTAAAAAGTGAACTATCTTTTCACTCAAAAGTTAGGCTATTTGTTTGGAAGATGGGATTTATTTAGAGGCTTCTTGATTAAAATTCTCGCTATATCTCACTACCTTATTTCTTCCTGTTTGTTTTGCATTATACATTGCGATATCACTTTGTTTTACATATTTCCAAAAACTTTTATCTTTATTAGGAAATAGTGAAGTTCCAATACTTACTGTTTTGCTGAATGTCTCACTATTGGCTTGAATTTTCTGTTGTGAAAAAGCAATTCTTATCTCTTCGGCTGTTGTATGCAATCGTTCCTCGTCACAGTCAATAAGTACAACGATAAATTCTTCACCACCAAATCTTATTATTTTATCTTTACCATTCACAACATCCATAAGAGTATTGGCAATAGTTTTAATTGCTATATCTCCGATATCATGTCCATAATTGTCATTAATAAGTTTAAAGAAATCTATATCGACCATCATAATACCGCATTGGATATTTTTCATAGAAGCATATAAAGTATTATCAATATATTTTTCTAAAAACTTTCTATTATATAGCCCTGTTAAAGCATCTGTTTGAGCACTTCTTTCTAGGATTTGCATCAACTTTTTACTCACTATTTCAGGTTTCGCACTATCTACATAATCTTGAATTAAAGGTAAAAGTTCTCGTACTCTCTCTTGTTCTTCTACACTATCGCATACAATAGAAAGAATAAAATCTAAATCATTTGAAATTGAATAAGGGATGCAAAGATATTTTTTATCGTCCACTTTAAATTCATTACATAAATGTTCAAATTGACATGAATCCACTAAACTATTTGTTCTATCTGCTCTGCACCCATTCGTAACAGGATCACATGAAAGTTTTTGAGTTAAATAAACGACTTCAGTTTTTTTATTTGTAGTATCTGCTTCAACAAAATGAAAGTTTTTTAACGCAAATTTATCAGATAAAACAACAGCAAATCTACGATATACATCTTCAATATGTTCGTCTTTCTCAATAGTTTTTCTAAATCTATAAATATCCGCTAGTCTATTTACAGTATTTTTTACATCAATCATAGGGTCAATCACGCCATTTGTTTTATGTGCTGTTAAAAATACTTCTATTTTATCTTCTATTGATATCAAACTAGTTTGAAGTTTATCCATATGCTCATTTATCCAATGGGCAACTTCTTTCGCTTCCCCATTTTCTATTCCAATAATTCTACCGCTATAGTCACCTTTGTTGGCTTTTTTCATAACTTTTTTGATAAGCCCAAAAATATTAAAATAAGGATTCATAAGTTTTTTTACATACCAAACAATTCCAAACATTAATAAAAATGCTATTAGTGAAGTCATTGCCATAATTTCTGTGCTAATTTGTTTTAAATCATCAACAGTCATAATCATAGAGATTATTCCTAAAGTTTCTCCCTTTTTTGCAATATGACAACTAAGACAATTTATCTCTTTTATTTGCTCTGCCTTATATGGAATAGTTATTCTATAAGTACTATGCCCTAAAAAATTTTCATTGATCAATTCCATAGATTGCCCAGTTTCTAAAACTTTTTTATCTACATCATCTCGAACATCATCTTCTCTACCATTTCCGTATTGTTTTTTAACAATATCTGATCTAACAATCCAAAGATCATCAACCCCTTGTAAGTTTTTTGTTTGATTGATATAGAAATCTCTATTTTCCATCATTCCGTTAACCATATGAGCAGTCAATCCATTTTTCACACTTTGTGCTACTATTTGTGCTTTTGCTTTTGCACTACTAAATCCAAATTCCCGTAAATTGTAAGTGATATTTGCAATCATTGCAATAAAAATAACAAGCATAACGCCAGTCATAGTAGTGAATACATTCTTACTTGACATAAAACCCCTTTAAGTATGAAATAAAAAGGAGTATATCTTTTTTTTTATAAAATTTTAATTTTCATAAGAATAAATTATTAAATTAATTGAATCCCTGTTTCATTTAAGGCTATTTTATTTGATTCTATAAGTAAGGTAAGGGAACTTTTAAAATTCTTTTTGCTCATATTGAAAAATTTAGAAATAGCGTCTGCTTCACTTTTGTAATTAAATGGTAAAGAATTATTATTTTTAATAAGGAGTTCTAAAATCTTCTCACTTCCAGCATCTTTTTTTGCATTTTTTCCAATTGGTTGAAGAGAAATATCAAGCTTTCCGTCTTCTCTTACCGCTTTGATATATGCTTTTTTAGAATCACCAGTAAAGAGTTTACAAAACACCTCATTTGTATACAACATACCTTCATAATTATTATTCACGATCACTTTAAATCCAAGAGGTGTTTTTGAGATAACTAAAATTTTTACCTCATCATTCTTTTTAAAATTTTTAGTATCGTTTGATAAAAATGATGTGATTTTTTCTATTCCAATAAGTCTATTTGTTTGCTCATCTCTCACAACTCGAATAATTCTTGTATCCCCAACATGAAACTTATTCTTTTGTTTATTATTAGGTACTAGTAGATGTTTTGGCAAACCAATATCGACAAATGCTCCAAAAGGTGCAACATCGACAACTTTGACAAAAGCAAACTCATTTATCAAAGCTTTTGGATAATCAGTAGTTGCCACCAGCCTATCTTCGCTATCTGTATAGATAAATACCTCTATCTCATCACCAACTTGCATATCATCTGTGATATAAGCATTTGGAAGTAACACCTCATAAGCTTCTGTTTCGCTTTGTTCACAAATCTCCTCTTTAGTTCTTGATGGAACCAAGAAAAAACCGTGGTCAGTATCTCTTTTGATAAGGAGAGTATTTATCTCACCAAGTATTATTTTTTCATTCATTATTTTTCTTTCTTGCTTTTTAACTTAAAGCTTTTAATTCTTCTTCCACTTTTGCAAATTTCTCATTTGCAAGTGCCAATCCTGCCATATTTTCTTCTAAAACTTTTGCTGGTGCATTTGCAACAAATTTTTCATTATTCAACATTCCACTAAGTTTATTGATTTCAAGTTGAAGTTTCTCTTTTTGTTTTGTAAGTTTGTCAATAATAGGCTTCATATCAATCTCACCCGTTGGGATAAATACCTCTAAATTATCACTTACATCTGTGATTGAGTTCTCAACTTTTGCAGTTACAAGTTCTATATTTTCAACTTTTGCTAATTTTTCAATAAAAGGTTTTATTACTTGAATGCTAAAGAATTTACTTGAATCATTTCCTATTAAATTACATTTAATATAAGCTTTTGATATTTTACTATTTCCCATATCGATAATAACTTTTGCTCTTCGTATCGCTGTAATCGCTTCTTCAATAATTGAAAACAAATTTTCCCAAATAATATTTCTAGTAATATGAGTTGGAAACTTCATAACCATAAGAGAATCTGCACCAGATTCCAAAGAAGTTCCTGATAATTTATGATATAAATAATCAGAAATAAACGGCATAAATGGACTTAACATTTTTAAAGTTTCTTTGAAAATAGCTCCTAATTCAGGAATTGATTCTTTTGAAGCTTTAGAATATTCAATACCCCAATCACAAAATTCTGTCCACACAAATTTATATAAAATACTTGCAGCTTCATTAAATTTATATGTATCAAGAGCATCTCTTACATTATCTACTGCAATTGACAATCTATACATCATATAATTACCAAGTGGTGTTTTAATCTGGATATCTTTTAAATCAGGGAAAGTTTCCACATTTAACTGCAAGAAATTTGATGCATTATAAAGTTTATTTGTAAAGTTTCTAAATTGCTCTAAGTTTTTTGCACCAAGTTTTATGTCTCTCCCTTGAACACAAAGATATGCAAGTGTAAATCTAATAATATCAGCCGAATGTTCATTTACCATATCAAGTGGATCAATTACATTTCCTTTTGATTTTGACATTTTATGCCCATGCTCATCACGTACTAATGCATGCATATAAATATCTTCAAATGGTAATTGTTTTTTGAAATGTTCACCCATCATCATCATTCTAGCTACCCAGAAAAACATAATATCAAAACCAGTAATTAGTAGTGAATTTGGATAAAAGTCTTCTTCATCAGTTGAGTTATATAACTCTTCTAATTTTCCATTATTTCCCCAACCTAATGGTGACATTGCCCATAAAGCAGATGAGAACCAAGTATCAAGTACATCTGGGTCTTGAGTGTAATGTTTACTTCCACATTTTGGACATTTCTCTGGTTCATCAGCTTTGTCAGCCCATTGATGGTAGCAAGTCTCACAAGTAAATACAGGAATTCTATGTCCCCACCAAAGTTGTCTTGAAATACACCAAGGTCTTAATTCATCCATCCAAGCTGTATATGAGTTTATCCAATGTGCAGGGTGGAAAAGTGTTCCATTATGCTCACCACTTACAGCTCTCTCTTTTGTAGTCTCTTTTGTTTTTCTGATTGATTCTTGAGCCATTTCAGAGCTTAAAAACCATTGTTTTGAGATAAATGGCTCAACGATATTTTTACATCTGTAGCAGTGCCCTACTTGATGAATATGCTCTTCAATTTTTACAATATACCCAGCATCTTCCAAAGCTTTTACGATAACAGGTCTAGCTTCAAGTCTTTCAAGTCCAGCAAATTCACCGCAATATTCATTTAAAATACCTTGTTCATCAAATACTTTGATAAACTCCAATCCGTGTCTTTTACCAACTTCATAATCGTTTTGGTCATGAGCTGGTGTAACTTTTACAACACCCGTTCCAAATTCCATATCAACATGAGAATCCGTAATAACTTTGATTTTTCTCTCCGTTAAAGGTAAAAGTACTTCTTTCCCAACGATTGATGTATATCTCTCATCGTCAGGATGAACCATAATTGCAGTATCTCCAAAATATGTTTCAGGTCTAGTTGTAGCAACTTGAAGCTCACCACTACCATCGGCAAATTTGTAAATCATATGGTAAAACTTCCCATTTACCTCTTCATGTTCAACTTCGATGTCTGATAATGCACCATCGTGCGTACACCAATTTACCATATAGTTATTTTGAGTAATATGACCTTCATTGTACAAAGAGATAAAAGCAACTTTCACCGCCTCTTTTAATCCCTCATCCATAGTAAATCTTTCTCTTTTCCAAGCAGGAGTGACACCTAATTTTCTCATTTGGTAAACGATATTTCCGCCACTAACCTCTTTTTGCTTCCAAGCTCGTTCAAGAAATTTTTCTCTTCCAATTTCCTCTTTTGTCGTCCCCTCAGCCAAAAGTTGTTTTTCAACAACATTTTGAGTAGCAATTCCAGCATGGTCAGTTCCTGGTTGCCAAAGAGTCTTAAACCCATCCATTCTTTTGTACCTTGTGATAATATCTTGAAGAGTAAAAGTAAGTGCATGACCGATATGTAAACTTCCTGTTACATTTGGTGGAGGCATCATAATTGAGAAAGTTTTTTGTTTTCCATTTACATCAGTTTTCCAAATAGATTTATTTCCATCTATTTCAAAATAACCTCTGCTTTCCCAAATTTTATAATATTGATCTTCTACTTCGTTTGAATTGTAACCGTTGCTCATTTTCTCTTTTCCTATGATTTTGTATTAGGGAAACCCTATAATTTTAAAGTTTTTATTTTAACCAAAAGCCGATTAAAGAATGATACTGCTTACCACCCCAATAAGTCCACCAAGGATTTATAATCTCTAAAGCAACGACTAAGTGAATCATTAGAAATTACAAAAGAGCTAACCGCTGAAATCGTCGATTTAATGAAAAATTTGAGTGCCTAAAAACTTAAGCTAGCTACGGTACTATAGGTGTTAAAGAAGGTTTATTTACGAATGGCTGTAAAAAAACACTAAAACTTGTCCAAAACTAGCGAATAGCGGTTTTGCGAAGCAAAAAGTTTCCTTGAAAATGTTTAAAAAGTAACACAAGAAAAAGAGGTTTACAAAGAGGAATTATTAGATACTTTTGTAATGATTGTAACACCTCATTTAGTTCAATTAGAAGACCTCAAAATCTACAAGAAATAATCTTTAAAAAATATGTTTATAAAAGACAAATCCTCAAAAATCTATCAGCAGAATATAAGCGAAGTATCCCATGGATTAGAAAGCAAATATTGGACTATGAAACACCCGAAAAAGTACATACTCCAAGAACTGGTGTGCTAGTTTGTGATGCTACATTTTACGGTAAAAGAAAAGATAAACTTGGCACTTTAGTTTTTAAAGATATTACGGAAACTGAAGCACTTATTTGGAAGCATAAAGACAAGCGAAACAGTAGCAGACTACAAACAACTCCTTCAAGCACTTTTAGACTTGGGGTACACAATTCATGCTATCATTATAGATGGCAAGAGAGGCTTATACAAAGCTTTTAAGGACTTTCCAATACAAATGTGCCATTTCCACCAAAGAAAGACTATTAACAGATATCTGATACGAAATCCAAGACTGGAAGCTAGTAAAGAGTTACAGAAAATTATGTATGGTTTGACTAAGACTACACAGAAGAATTTTGTAGAAAAACTAGATATTTGGTATCTCACACACAAAGAATTTTTGAATGAAAAATCTATCTCTACAATAACTGGGAAAGAGCAATTTACCCATCCTAAAATTAGGTCGGCATACAAAAGTTTGATAACAAATTTACCCTATCTTTTTACCTACAAAAATGAAAAAGATATTGTGATTCATAACACTACAAATGCTCTTGATGGTGGAGTATTTTCACCTATGAAAAAACT
>CAMCYD010000057.1 GCA_945883785.1 Helicobacter pylori PMSS1 | reverse complement strand
TAAGAGCTTTGTGCTACTATCTTATTAAGAGCAAGAATTATAATAAAATTCAAGTTTATTTTTACAAACATAAAGACTTTAATGATATTTATATATATCAACATTGAAAGAGATTTTAAATGTTGGTGGTTATAGAGAGAAGGAAATACCCAGCCCCATATCGAACCTGGCAGTCAAGATTCTCATCGCCGATAATACTGCAGCTTTCAGTTGTGGAAACGTAGGTCGCCGCCAACTTTTAAGGTCTCTTTTTTTTTGAAAGAAATGAGAATGATGTATTGTTTTTACTTGAATTCTACTGATTACTTTGGTTTTTAATGACAGTGTTACTTGAATTCGTTAACTCTTTTGATTAAAATGTACATTTTAAACTATGTTTGATATTACTTGAAAATTCTGAGCAGAAAAGGTTTATACAATATCAAATTAAACAAACGAAGAAATTCTATTTTAATTTAGGATTTGCTTCTTTTTATAATTTGTATAGAGAGTTACTAATATAGCTTTGTATACAAGAGATAATTATGTTTTATGAGTGGAGTAATAAAGAATGGAATTATTTATAGATGAATTGAAATCAAATTCACTGTCATTAAATATTAGTAATAAAATAACTAAGATAGTTGGAAATACTAATGCTAGATACAATCTCATAGAAGAGGGCGATAAAGTATTGGTCGGTTTTAGTGGTGGTAAAGATTCTTTGACACTTATCCATACATTAAAAAGAATGCAAAGCAAAGTCCCTTTTCATTTTGAATTTAAGGCCGTAACAATTACATATGGTATGGGAGAACAAGTTGAATTTCTTTCAAATCATTGTAAAAAATATAATATTCCTCACGAAATAATAAACACCGAAATTTTCGATATCTCAAAAGAAAAAATTCGAGAAAATAGTTCATTTTGTAGTTTCGTTAGTAGAATGAGAAGAGGATATCTCTATACATATGCTTTAGAAAACGGTTACAATAAATTGGCACTTGGGCATCATTTAGATGATGCGATGGAGAGTTTTTTTATGAACTTTTTTTATAACGGTAGCTTGAGAAGTATGCCTCCTCTATATAGAGCTAAAAATGGATTGATCGTAATTCGCCCACTTATTTTTTGCAGAGAGAGACAATTGCGTGCTTTCGCATCTCAAAATGAAATTAGTGTTGTTGGTGACGAATCTTGTCCTGCTATGAGAATGGATATTAAAATGCCACATGCAAGAGAATCAACAAAAGAATTACTAGCTAAATTAGAAGAATCCAATCCAGATATTTTTGTATCAATGAAATCAGCATTTTCACATTTGCATACAAATACTTTTTTTGATAAAGATAAATTAGACAAATAGTCTAGTATAAAGTATTTTATAAGCATTACGATGATAAATTCTATTATTCAAAACAAAACAAGAGGAATTACTACAAAATGACATTTTTATTTGACAAAAACAACCATTTTAACTTGGCCAATATAGTTACATTTTTTAATATAACTTCTGGGATAATGGCTATCTATTTTTTAACACATGGTGAATTTTTTGGAGCAGCACTTTTTGCTTGGCTAGGTGGTGTGTTTGATATTATTGATGGAAAAATAGCTAGAAAATATGCACTTTCAACAGAATTTGGTATTCAACTTGATTCGTTTGCAGATTTTTTATCTTTTGTTATTGTTCCCGCTATGTTTATCTATTTTGGGGTAATAGATGGTAAAGAGACATTCTTAAATACACCAATTATTATTGCTGCGTTCGTTTATTATATTATTAGCGGATTACGAAGGCTTATTACATTTAATATTAATGCAGAAGCTGGAAGTGTTGGAAAATATTTTGTTGGAGTGCCTACACCTTTAGGAGCTATTTTCTTATGGCTTATATATTTAGGATGGGAATTTAATGTAATCCCTACATTTTTTGAAATATCTCCTGAATACATCGTCTTAACTTTGATGTTTATTGTTGGGTATCTTTTAAATTCTAAAGTGAAAATCCCACACTTATAGAAGCATCTTCTATTTTTTATTTTAGAAGATATCCTAAATCTTTTATTGTCACGATTGCTTCAGTATCTAACTTTTTTCGCAGTCGATAGACAAGATTCCTCATTGTATTTTCATCAACACTTTTTCCAAATACTTCATTTTCAATTGTTTCTTTTGTAAAAAGTTGTGATTTTTTAGTAAGAAGCAATTCTATAAAAAACATTTCATTTTTTGTGAGTTGAATCTCTTTCCCATCAAAAGTTGTAACAATTTTTGCAATATAACTATAAGAAAGTTTATCATCAAGTTTGATATCGAGCTTATTGTGATATTTAAGACTTTCAATAGCATTTAAAAAAACATTTTTTAAATCATCATAGAGTATAGGTTTTTCAAGATATTTGATAAGATGTAATTCTATGGCACTGAGAAGTTTTTCTTTATCCGTATAAGCACTTGAGATGATTATTGGGATATGTTTATCGATAGTTCTTATCTCTTTTGCGACATCATATCCACTCATAAAAGGCATAACATAGTCGAGTAACACAATATCAATCTTTTTTTGATGGTATATTTTCAAAGCTTCCATACCATCTTTTGCTACAAAAACACAGCCAAAAAGCATCTCTAGTGTATTTGCGATATTTTTTCTTATATTCTCATCATCTTCTGCATACAAAATATTTAAATTCTCTAAAATTTGTAAATCACCTTTCAAATCAATTCCCCTTCAATAGTATTTGGGAATTATAATATATCAATATCATTTTAATATCACAACGACACAATGTTTTACTACTATTGTATAGAGCCACTTGCAAATTCAAAAATTTTGAGTATGAATAGTAGCAATTATTAGATTTTCACTTTAAAAAGTGATTTTTGCTTCTTCGCAAATGGTTATTTTTAAAAGGGAAAGATGATGATTGAAATTGTTTATAATCATTTTTTTGAATTTGCAAGTGGCTCTATTGATAGAATAAATAAAGAACCTTCGTTATTATTTGAAACAACCATTTTCCAACCATATTTCAAAAGTATATCACTAGACATTTTGAGGCCAAGTCCTGTAAATTTATTATTTTGAATCTCTTCTAGCATATCTTTTTCAAAACCCAAACAATTATCTTGATAGATAATCTTATTATTTTCAATTGTTATCACTACATTTAGCTGATTGATATTTTTTTTGATGGCTGCATTTATAGTATTATTCAATAAATTAAGCCAAATATGTATCCATTCGTTTTTATTTGCTTCTATAAAAAGACTCTCATTTTCTATAATATCTATTTTTGCATTATTTGTTTTTAATGGTATATCAACAAAAAGCATTGCATTTTTGATAGAATCAATAACACAAAAAGTATCATATTGCTTTTTATCTTTATAAAAATTCAAAAAGACTTCTATAGTTTGGGACATAAATTTGATACTTGTTTCAATTTCTTTATTAAATTTTTTCAATTCTTTTGTTGAAATTGTCTCTCTTGTATCACACATCATCATAAGATAGAGATTTATACCGCTGATATTTGCAAGTCCATTTTTCCATTGATGAGAGATATTCGCTATAAGTTCTCCAAGTTCGGCTTTTCTTTTTTGTTCTAAAATGAGCTCTTTTTGATTGAGATTGTTTTGTATTTCTAAAGCAACTCGTTGCCTTAAACTATAATTCCAGAGTAAAACAATAATAGATATGATGACAATCACTATAAAACCCCACAAAGCCATAGTGAAATATGTAACTTTTTTTATCACAATGTTTACATGATTATTGACAATTGTATCTAAATCTTTTTTTGTAAGTTGAGCAATACCAGCATTGAGTATATCTTTTAAAATGGGTTCATCTTTTAAAACACCAATACAAAGATTATTTTCATATCCTTTTGGTTCACCAATGATTTTAAGATTGAAAAGTCCCTCTTTTTTTATTGTAAATGCTGTAACGATTAAGGATCTCAATGTAATATCAGCTTTTCTATCTTCTACAAATTGAAACGCTTCTGCTTCACTATTTGTGGGAATAATAGTAAGATTTGGAAAATCATTTGCAAATCTTTCAGCCATTGCAGTGCCTTTTGGTAAAGCGATAGAAAGATTTTCTTTTCCTATATCGTCAATATAATTTCTTTCAATTCGCCCAACTAAAACATTGGGATCACTAAAAATAGGCTTTGTAAATGTTAGCCATTCTCTTCTTTGTGGAGTATCATTTAAAAAGCTTAAAATATCACATTTCTTTGCTTTTGAGAACTCTAGCGTTTCATCCCAATTTTTTGTTTTGACTAATTTTATTTTTGTTCCAATTTTTTCAGAAATCAATTGTATCAAATCAGCAGAAATTCCCTCATGCTTCCCATTTTTGTTGATAATTTCAAAAGGTTCCCAATCTGGATCTACGCACATAGTGATAACGCCCTTGTTTTTTAGGTATGCTTTTTCATCATCTGTTAATGTAAGAGCACTATTGCTAAAGAGCATAGTTACAGTAATTAATGTTAAGAATATATTTTTCATAAAGTTAATTTTATCTCAAAAATCTAAAATAAAATCATTGTGTTAGATCCTAAAATTCTTTTATTTTGTGATATTGGAATGATATTGATATATTATAATACATCTAATTTGAAACTAAAAATAATAAGGGAGCAACTCAATGCACAAAAAGATAAATGTGATTGGTGTTATTTTACTGTTTTCACTCTCTCTTTCTGCATCTGAATTGAGAAAAGTCTCAGTACAACTTTTATGGAAACATCAGTTTGAATTTGCAGGTTATTATATGGCAAAGGAGAGAGGATTTTATAAAGATGTTGGACTTGATGTAGAACTCAATGAATACGAATTTGGGATGAATATTGCACAAAATGTAAGTGAAGGAAAAGCAGATTTTGGAGTTGGTAGCTCTTCATTGATTTTGGATAAAATTAATGGCTTGGATGTTTATTTACTTATGCCAGCTTTTCAAAACTCACCCTTTGTTCTTATGGCAAAACAAAGAGACGACATCAAAAGTGTAAGTGATCTTAAGGGTAAAAGAATTATGCTTACACAAAATCAAGCTTCAATGGCCTCTTTAAATGCTATGTTTAAAGTAAACCATCTTTCAAATAAAGACTTCATAGAAATAAACCATAGTTTTAATATTCAAGATTTGATAGCTGATAAAACTGATGCAATGAGTGTGTATCTCTCAAATGAACCATATTTTATGATTGAAAATAAGATAAAATATACTATTCTCAATCCAAGTGAGTATGGTTTTAATTTTTATGATGATATTTTATTTACCTCTAAAAAACTAGAAACCAAAAACCCACAAATGATAAAAGATTTTGAAGAAGCAACAAAAAAGGGTTGGGAATATGCTTATACTCATATTGAGGAATCAGCAAATGTAATCCTACAAAAATACAATACTCAAGGTAGAACACTCGCTCATCTGGTATATGAAGGAAATGAACTCAAAAAAATAAGTCATTTTGGTGCGAGTGATTTTGGAACATTCAAGCCTGAGATTATTAGTCAGATTATTCAAACCTATAATTTACTGGATATTTCAAAATCAACAGTTAATATCAATCAACTTATTTATCCTGATGCTATGTATAGGGAGAATAATATCAATTTTGCTTTACTTATAAAAATAGCATTTGGGGTGTTTATCTTACTTTTGGCATTTTATTTTTGGAATAGAAAATTATCAAAACTCAATAAAAAGATACAAGAAAATCAAAAAAAAGTGTCGCTTCTTTTGAATAATGCTGGGCAAGGATTTTTAACTTTTCAAAGTGATTTTAAGATAGATAGTGAATACTCAAAAGAATGTGAAAGACTTTTGGGAGAAAACATAGCATCAAAAGATATAGGAAAAGTTCTTTTTGATGAGACTAAAAAAGAGGATTTCTTCAAAACTACATTACTAAATGCGATGAAAGAGACAATGGAGATAAAAAGAAACTCTTACCTTTCACTATTGCCAAGTGTTATTTCACTCAACAAAAGAGCGATAAAGCTAGAGTATAAAATCATAGAAGATGAAACTTTTATGATGGTAATTACAAATGTAACTACTCAAAAGAAACTTGAAAATAAGATAAAAAAAGAACAAGAGATATTTAAAATGATAGTTGCCGTTGCTAGCGAAAGTACTATTTTTTATGATGTGATAAATGAATACGAAAACTTCATATATTCTGCGATTGATGTATCTCAAATTGAAGAGCTTTATAGGACAATACATACTTTTAAAGGGGCATTTTCACAACTTTATATGGAGGAGATTGCAAAATCACTTCATACTTTGGAAAGTCAAATTGCAAATAGTATTCAAGAAAACAATGGCAATCAAAAAGCACTGACTGAAATCATAGAAAATCATGATTTTCACACAAGTTTTATAGAAACAAAAAGAATAATCGGTGATATTTTAGGCGATGAATTTTTGAAACTTCATAATTTTGTCAAGATTGACTTTTCCAATATTGTAGATTTACAAAATAGAATTTTTAAGGTTTTGAGTGAAAGAGATGAAATAACTCCAGAATGTGAAGAGTTGCTCTGTAAGATTCAAGACCTTTCAAAACAAAGTGTATACAATTTACTAAAGCCATATAGTTCTTTAGTGGCTCAATTAGCAAAACGATTTGAAAAAGAGATAGATGAGCTTGTCATTGATGGAGATAGAGAACTTTTGATTGATGAAAAACTAAAACCATTTATAAAATCCTTAATCCATATTTTTAGAAATAGTGTTGACCATGGAATAGAAACACCCGATATCAGAGTGGAAAAAGAGAAAGAAGAGATTGGTACGATTTCGTGTGAATTTAAAAAAATTGGACATAATCTGCAAATAATTATAGCTGATGATGGTGCTGGACTGAATAAAGAAAAAATAAACAAAAAAGCTTTGGAGATTGGTATTGATGCTACTTCACTTGATGAAGAACAACTTTTTTTGATGATTTTTAACGATAATTTTACGACCAAAGAACAAATTTCAGATATTTCAGGAAGAGGAATTGGGATGTGTGCTGTTAAAAATGAGTTAGAAAAATTGAATGGTGTTGTGAAAATAATTTCACAAAAAGATATTGGGACAACTTTCGAGTTTGTTGTGCCACTTTAAAATAGACAAAAAGGAAAAATAAGAATGATACTTGATTCGTTAATACTTCAAACAAAATTGTTTTTGCAAGAAGATATGAGGCTGGAAATACTGAAGGTGAATACGGAAATGTTTGATGAAAAATCTTTAAATCTTAAACAACATACATCAATGATAGGTGTTGGGGGTAAACTCAATCTTATGACGGTTATTAGCTTTGATAACCAACTTTTAAATAAACTTATGGAGCTTTTTATGGAAGGGGAAGCGGTTGCAGAAGATGAACGAGTGGATGTAATGGAAAGTGTTTCGGGGGAAGTTATCAACACTATTTTAGGGCTTGCTTTACCAACTTTCCCAAATCGAGGAAAGGGTGTAACGATAACTCCGCCAATTACCATAAATGATGCTTCTTCACTCAAAAAGCAAAAAAACTCTAAAATAATAAGTGCAAATATCTCTACAAATTTTGGAAATTTAAGTATCAGTGCCATTGGTGAAACTGATTCTATCAAATAAAGTTAAAAATAAAAAAGTAAAATAAAGGATAAAAATATGTTAAAAGTTTTAATTGTTGATGACTCATTAATAATAAGAAAAAAAATAAGAAAGATACTCGAAACATTAGGCCACGAGGTGGTTTTTGATGCTACAAATGGGCAAGAAGCTATTGATGCTTATACAAAATATACACCAGATTTAGTCACGATGGATATTACAATGCCTGATATGGATGGAATCACTGCTGTAAAACATATTATGGCAAATGATAATAATGCAAAAATCCTTATGGTAACTTCTCATGGCCAAGAAGATATGGTTGTGAAATCGATCCAAGCAGGTGCTGTTGGATATATGTTGAAGCCGATTACAGATGATAAGATGGCTCAAGCTATTGGGGAAGTTTTTCCACAATATGCCGTTGCTTTGAGTGATGAAGAACTTGATTTGTTTGAAGAGTAGTGAATAGGGAGTTTAAAATGATTGAAAATAAACTTTTTGAAGTTTTGTTGGATGTAATTCCATTTGCGGCGTATGCTGTTGATGTTGAAACTTACGAGGTTATTTACGCAAACAAGATGATGTTAGAAAAGATGTATGCACCAAAAGAAGAATTTTGTTGGAAAAAGATTTTTGGACAAGAAAGAGTTTGTAGTTGGTGTAGTATTCCTCAGTTAAAAGCAAAAGAAAAAATCTATAAAAATGAAAAACTTATCAGTAATTTTTTTGATGAATCAAATGACGCTTGGCTTCAAGCTTATGATGAACTTGTCAGTTGGCCAGATGGAAGAACTGTAAAGTACACCATTGCAGTTGATATCACTGAACAAAAAGAGATACAAGCTGCGATGATTCAAACACATACAAAACTTGCAATCCAAAGTAAAAAACTTAAAGAAGCAAATGAAAAACTTGAAATTATTGCTAAAAAAGATTATCTTACAAGGATAAATAATCGAAGGAATTTTTTTGAATTAGGTGAAAATATGTATAATCATCTACTAAAAAATGACAATCAAATTTATGTAGCGATGTTTGATTTGGATAAATTCAAGACTTTAAATGATACTTATGGTCATCAACTTGGAGATGATGCATTGAAAAGTTTTACTCAAGAAGTTGAAAAACAATTATCACAAGATGATATCTTTGGACGAATTGGAGGGGAAGAATTTGCTTTGATTGTGAGCAGTAGTTGTTCTTCCCCTAATGTAGTTGAAAAAATAGAAAACATAAGAAGTGCTATAGAAAATATAATTTTAATGAAAGATGAACAAGAGATTCACTTTACGGTAAGTATCGGTTTGGTTCAAAAAGAGGAGGGGGAAACTCTTGATATGACACTTGAAAAAGCGGACAAATTGCTCTATGAAGCAAAAGAGAGCGGGCGAAATAGATTGAAATTCAGGGTATAACACCAAATAAAATAATAATTGTGCACCATGTATGTATTGTTTTATTTAGTATAGCTAACAAAAAGCAAATTCAAAGATTGAAATAACTACAATTCAAATTTAAAAAAAGTTGTCTAGAGGTTTTGGGGTAGTATAGATATCATAGAGATAGAACCTGACATCTTAGCGGATGATGAAGATGGTGAAGTTGTTGAAACTACTACAAAGTTGGAGTTTAATTTAGGCTTCGCCAAAGTTAGTAGAAGTATAAAAAAGATAAAGAAGTAAGGTAGCATATGAAGATACTAATAACAGGTACAGCAGGATTTATAGGCTTTCATTTAGCCAAAAAGCTACTCCAAAGAGGTGACGAAGTAGTAGGACTTGACAACATAAACGACTACTATGATGTCAATCTCAAATATGCAAGATTGGCAGAGTTGGGTATATCAAGAGAAGATATTGAATCAAATAATTCAACATTTAAAATTCAAAATTCAAAATTATTTCCTCGCCACAAATTCATAAAAGCAAACCTAGAAGATAGCCAAACAATAAACAAACTTTTTGAAACTGAAAAGTTCGATGCAGTATGCAATCTAGCAGCTCAAGCAGGGGTAAGGTACTCTATAGAAAATCCCCATGCTTATATCCAGTCAAACATAGTAGGATTTATGAATATCTTAGAAGCTTGTAGAAACTATGGTGTGAAAAATCTTGTCTTTGCTTCTAGCTCATCTGTGTATGGACTCAATAGTTCTCAACCATTTAAAACTACAGATATGACCGATACCCCAGTATCACTCTATGCCGCTACTAAAAAATCAAACGAACTTATGGCTCATACTTATTCGCATCTTTATGGTATCGCTACTACTGGACTTAGATTTTTTACAGTGTATGGACCATGGGGGAGACCAGATATGGCTCCGATGCTTTTTGCTAGTGCTATCACAGAAGATAGAGCTATCAAAGTATTTAACCATGGAAATATGAGTAGGGATTTTACTTATATAAATGATATAGTAGATGGTATCATCAAAGTAGTAGATGCTCAACTGAATAATTCAACATTACACAAAGTGTACAATATTGGAAATAACTCTCCAGTGCAACTTTTAGACTTTATCAAAACACTTGAAACTGCTCTAGAAAAAGAAGCTACAAAAGATTTCATGGATATGCAAGATGGAGATGTAGTATCTACTTATGCAGATGTGAGTGACCTTATCAATGATTTTGGATATAAGCCAGATACAAAACTTGCTGATGGGATTACTGAGTTTGTGAAATGGTATAAAGAATTTTATAAAGATGGAGCAAAATAAATGAAAGCATTATTATTTCCCTCATTCCCACTCTCCCGAGTGGGAATGCAGATAAATAAGTAAGCAAAAGACAATAAAGTCAAATGAAAACAAAAGAGAAAAGGAGTTTTAGATGCCAACAATTAGTATGTTTTATGGGATAGTTATCTCTCTCTATTTTTATGACAACAAGCAACATAATCTGCCACATATCCATGTGAGATATCAAGGTACGAAAGCGATATTTAATATTGAAACTTGTGAAATTATAGAAGGCGATCTCCCTAAAAAGCAACAAAAGTTAGTCTCTGCATGGATGGAAATCCACAAAGATGAACTTCTTGCAAATTGGGAGCTTGCCCTTGATGGACAACAACCTTACAAAATAGAACCATTAAAATAAGGAGTCAGTGAAATGTTGATAGATGTAATAAATGTAAAACCGCAAGATGATTTTTTACTTTTGCTTGAATTTGAAAATGGTGAAAAAAAAGAGTTCGATTGTAAAAATTTATTCGGTTACAAAATTTATGAACCATTAAAAGAAAAGCATTTTTTTGAAAAAGCAAAAGTAGAATATGGAACAGTCGTATGGTCAGATGAGATTGATATAGCACCTGAAACATTGTATTTGGAGAGTAAATAATTGTATCGATGCCCCCCTCGCCACTCTCCTAAGTGGGAATGCATACGGAAGTAAGAATATAATAAAAACTAAAAAGGAGTTATAGTCATGAAAAAAGATGTCGAACTACAGCACCACAAAACATTTGAAGAAATAAAGCAAATAGATAAAGATGGTATTTTTACTGGAAGCGAGTCAATTTATCCAAAATCAGTTTATGGTAAAACAAAACTTCCTTGCCAAATCAACCCAATAGAAACATATCAGTACCCAACACCAGCTAAGAGACCACATTACAGCCTCTTAAACAAAAGTAAGATAAAATCAGCATTCAATATAGAAATACCATACTGGAAAGATGGATTGGATGATTGTTTGAGAAGATTGGGGGAGCGAAGATAATGGTAAATATAGAAGAGTTAAAACCTTTAATAGTTGAAAAACTAAAATCACTCAATCCTGAACAAATTATATTATTTGGAAGTTATGCATATGGTACACCAAATAAAAATAGTGATGTGGATTTATTTATCACAAAAGAAACTATAGATGAGCATATGGATGCAATAGCTATGGTGAAACTTCGTGGTTTGATGAAACAGTATAAGATTGGTTTTGATGTGTTGGTTGGTTCATCTATAGAGCTTGCCAAAAGAGAAGATCCATTTTATAAGATAGATATACTCCAAAGAGGTATTAAAATATATGGCTAATAAAACATATGCAAAAGAATGGCTTCAAAAAGCATATCATGATTTAGATTCTGCAAATGTACTTTTTGTATCTGGACACTATACAGATACTATTGGATACTTGTATCATCAATCGATAGAAAAGATATATAAATCAATCATAGCATTTGCAAATGAACCTATTGAAAAAACGCATAATCTAATAGAATTAAATGAACTAACAGGTGAATATTTCGATTTAAATGACGATGAATTGATTGTTCTTGGTATAATTACTACTTACCACACAAAACAAAGATATCCAACTATGGATAAAAAACTACCAACTAAAGAAGAAATAACTAGAGCTAAAGACTTAGCAATTTTTCTTTTTGATACAGTTTGTAACCAACTTAATATTAATAAAAGCGAGATAACAAATGATAAATAACAATAAATCAATACTTTTAACAGGCACAGCAGGATTTATAGGCTCAAACTTTGTACCATATTTCCTAGAAAAATACCCAGAATACAACTTAGTAAACCTAGACTTACTCACTTATGCAGGGAACTTAGAAAACCTCACTGAATGCGAACAAAATCCTAGGTATAAATTTATCAAAGGGGATATTTGTAATCGTGAGCTTGTAGAGTTTATCTTCAATGAATATGATATCCAAGGTGTTATCCACTTTGCAGCAGAAAGCCATGTAGATAATAGTATCAAAAACCCAGGAGTATTCGTCCAAACAAATGTAAATGGAACCTATACCCTTGTCGATGTAGCAAAAAACTATTGGATGGAAAAACCTTTTGTTTATAAAGAACGATACCGTCATTGCGAGGAACGAAGCAATCCATTCCCACGATTTCATCATATAAGTACCGATGAAGTGTATGGAACACTCACTCTTGACCCAAATGATTTGTTTACAGAAACTACTCCGTATATGCCAAACTCTCCATATTCTGCTTCAAAAGCTTCAAGTGATATGATTATTAGAGCTTATCATGAAACATACGGATTAAATACTGTTATTACAAATTGTTCAAATAACTACGGACCAAAACAACATGATGAGAAACTAATCCCTACAATTATACGAAAAGCACTTACAAATCAACCAATCCCAATCTATGGTGATGGTAAAAATATCAGAGATTGGCTTTATGTACTTGATCACTGCAAAGGTATAGACTTGGTTTATCACAATGGAAAAGCTGGAGATACATACAATATCGGTGGAAGAAATGAAAGAACAAATCTTCAAATAGTAGATAGAATTTGTACTATTTTGGATGAGAAAGCTCCACTTTCGTCATTGCGAGGAACGAAGCAATCCATAAAGTCTTATAAAGACTTAATAACTTTTGTAGAAGATAGAGCAGGGCATGATAGAAGATATGCAATAGATGCTACAAAACTTGAATATGAGCTTGGCTGGAAAGCAGATGAGAATTTTGATAGTGGGATTATTAAAACTATTGAGTGGTATTTGAATAAGTATGGGATCAATAGATGAGCATTATCAAATTTGAAACAATAGAAAATAAACTAATCAAATACAAAGAATAGTTTGTAATTGTAGATAGTGACATAGCACAACTTTATGGTGTAGAAACTAGAGATGTCAATAAAGCAGCAAAAAATCAATAAGGAGAAAAAACAATATGGCAGAACAAAAAGTAGCACTCATCACAGGTATCACAGGACAAGATGGAAGTTATCTAGCGGAATTTTTACTTAAAAAAGGGTATATCGTTCTTGGAGTTAAAAGAAGAAGTAGTTTATTTAACACTGATAGAATAGACCATCTTTATGAAGACCCACATGTAGAAAATAGAAATTTAATCCTTCACTATGGTGATATGACAGACTCTATGAATCTTACTCGTATCATCCAAGAGACTCAACCTGATGAGATATATAATCTTGCTGCCATGAGCCATGTAGCAGTATCTTTTGAAACACCTGAATATGTAGCAAATGCTGATGGCACAGGAACTCTTAGAATACTTGAAGCTGTAAAACTCCTTGGACTTACAAAAAAAACAAAAATCTACCAAGCTTCTACTTCAGAACTTTATGGAAAAGTACAAGAAACACCACAAAAAGAAACCACTCCATTTTATCCAAGAAGCCCGTATGCAGTTGCTAAAATGTATGCCTACTGGATAACTGTAAACTATAGAGAAGCATATGGAATGTTTGCTTGTAATGGAATCCTTTTCAACCATGAATCACCAGTTCGAGGTGAAACATTTGTAACTAGAAAAATAACAAGAGCAGCATCTAAAATAGCACTTGGACTTCAAGATAAACTCTACCTTGGAAACCTTGATGCAAAAAGAGACTGGGGTCATGCAAAAGATTATGTAAGAATGATGTGGATGATTTTACAAGCTGATGAGCCAGAAGACTGGGTAATAGCTACAGGACAAACTACAACAGTGAGAGATTTTGTACGAATGAGTTTTGCTTATGCTGGTATCACTCTTAAATTTGAGGGAACTGGAATAGATGAAAAAGGAATCATAGATAGTATCGATGAAAATAGATACAACTCTTTAATTCAAAATTCAAAATTAAACATTCAAAATTGCATCGGTTCGACGGTAGTCGAAGTAGATGCTAGGTATTTCAGACCAACAGAAGTTGACCTTCTTCTTGGAGACCCAACAAAAGCAGAGCAAAAACTAGGATGGAATAGAGAATATAACCTCAAAGACCTAGTAAACGATATGATGAAATCAGACTTAAAACTGATGACAAAAGATGTGTACTTAAAAGATGGTGGATACAAAACTATGAGTTATTTTGAGTAAAAAGGATAACAAATGCATACATTTAAAGTAAATGTTCAAGATAATTTGGTGGAAAAAGTTTATAATTTTTTTAAAAGCTTACCAAAAAATGAAATAGATATTGAAGATATTAGTGATAAAAAAAGAGCTAAAGAAACTTCAAGATTTACAGCAATTTCAATAGATACAAGAAATTTTAAATTTGATAGAGAAGAAGCGAATGCAAGATAAAGTTTTCTTGGATTCCAATATTTTGATTTATTGTTACTCTAATAGTGAATTAGAGAAGCAAAAAGTAGCAAGAAATATTTTTGAAAGATATGACAATCCAAATATTTCAAAACAAGTTATTAATGAGGTTTCAAATATATTCTTTAAAAAATTTAAACTTGATCCTAATAGTGTTGAAAATGCAGTATTACAAATAAGTGATTTGGTAACAATATTTGATTTTAGTCTCATTACTCAAATAAAAGCAATTCGATTGAAAAAAGATTATAATCTACAATTTTATGATGCTTTGATTATAGCAACAGCATTAGAAAATAATTGTACTATTTTGTATAGTGAAGATATGCAAGATGGTCTTGTGGTAGAAAATAAACTTACTATCATTAATCCATTTAAGGGTACAAATGACAAAAACTAGCAAAATATACATAGCAGGACAAAGTTAATGTTAAATTGTAAATGTTTAATTTTTAATTGGGGGGATTTGTGAAAGATAATATTATTTTAGACAAATCATTTAATTTTGCTATTAGAGTTGTAAAACTGTATAAATATTTATGTGATGATAAAAAAGAGTATGTATTATCCAAACAACTTTTAAGAAGTGGTACTTCTACAGGAGCTAATGTAAATGAAGCTCAAGCAGGACAATCAAAAGCGGATTTTATAGCCAAAATGGCAATAGCAAGTAAAGAAGCAAGAGAAAGTAAGTACTGGATAGATTTACTTATCAAAACAGATTATTTAGATATAAACGAAAGTCATGTGCAATCATTACAACAAGATATAGAAGAGATTATAAAACTCTTAACAATTATAGCAAAAAGCAGCCAAGGAAATTAAAATTGGAAAATAATTCAACA
>CAMCYD010000056.1 GCA_945883785.1 Helicobacter pylori PMSS1 | reverse complement strand
ATTCAAAGATTTTGAGTATGAATAGTAGCAATTATTAGATTTTCACTTTAAAAATCACTATTTACTCCCTGTAAATGGTTATTTTTAAAGTGAAAAGATGATGATTGAAACTGTTTATAATCATTTGTTTGAATTTGCAAGTGGCTCATTACTATCTTTTTTAAATGGTATTATTTAAAACCTAGCATCGCTCAAAGTAAGTGCGAATAAAACTTTGCAACCATTTTTCTCTACTACCCTTTTTGCTTCTAAAAGTGTTGTCCCAGTCGTAATAATATCATCAATCAAAATAATATTTTTATCTTTTTTGCCTTTATATACAAAATCTCGAGGATTCTCTTTCCGAAATTTTAGAGTTTTTCCAGCATATTTTATTTCATTTTTAGCTTTTAAGATGTTAACTTTTGGTGATATGAATTTTGATTTGAGATATTTTGTCAGTATTGCTGTGTGTGAAAAATCGTGCCTCGTATGGTCATCAATGGCTACTGCATCGACAACTTCAATAAATTCAAAGTTTGAAGCAAATTTTTCAAACGACAAAGATGCCAAAATATTATAAATTCTATCTCCATAAAATTCATATTTAGAATTTAAAAGTTCTTTGACCACATCGTATTCATAAAAACTATACACAAAAAAGTTTTTACTCAGTTCTCGTTTATTAAAAACAGGGGTAAAAAATCTTCCTTGACACGATTTACAAATAAGATTAAAAGATAATTTTTCACAAGTTACACATCTCATAAAAGATTATATGATATTTCAATATAATCCTTCATCTTAAAACAAGGAAGAAAGAATGAATGGTATTACTTTAGATTTGATAATTAGTTATTCGGTGCAAATAATAATTGGAATAGTGATTTTTTATGTGGGTCGAAAAATTGCGAGGCTTATGACTGATGTCATTATTAAAGGACTCAACAAAACACCAAATTTTGACAAAACTTTAGGTAAATTTTTATCAAGTGTGATTTATGGAATTTTACTTGTTGTTGTTGGTTTGGCAGCTTTAAGTCAAATGGGAATCCAAACAACTTCTTTTATAGCAGTACTTGGAGCTGTTGGTTTAGCCATTGGTTTGGCTTTTAAAGATACTCTTTCAAATATCAGTAGTGGAATAATGATTATCCTTTTTCAACCTATCAAAATAGATGAATTTGTCGAGGTTGCTGGAGTTGCAGGAATAGTTGAAGAGATAAATATCTTCCATACTTTTATGAAAACGCCAGACAATAAAATGATAATTTTAGGAAATGCAAGCATCATAAATGGAAACATCATCAACTACTCAAGAAAAGCGACAAGAAGAGTAGATTTAGTATTTAGCATTAGCTACAATGATAATATAAAACTTGCCAAAGAATCTATTCTAGAAATTGCAAATGCAGATGCAAGAGTTTTACAAGAACCTGATTTACCATTTGTAGCAGTAAAAGAACTTGCTGATAGTTCTATTGATTTGGTAGTAAGAGTTTGGGTAAAAAGTGAAGATTATTGGGGTGTAAATTTTGACACTATCGAAAATGTGAAACTCAAATTTGATGAAGTAGGTATCACAATTCCATTCCCACAAGTTGAGATGAATACAAAAGGGCATTAACCCTTTTGTTTATTTTTTCGTAACGATACTTAAATTTTCGTAATTATTTTTCTTTAATAAATCCAAAATAAAAACAAAATTATCAAATTTCACATCCTTATCACATGAGATGTTGATAGGATTTTCTTTTGAAAATTTGAGTAAAGAGGTTTCCAGTTCCTCTTTTTGAACCATCTCTTGATTAAAATATATCTCATTATTTGTATTGATTGAGATATTTAAAATCTCTTCATCTTTGAGTGTATTTGCACTTTTAGAAACTGCCAAATCAAGGGGGATAACTCCACGAGCGACAAAAGTTGCTGTTGTTAAAACTATCACCAAAAGGACAAGCATAATATCTATAAATGGTACAACATTTATAGTGTCAAATTTTTTTATTGTCATCTATTTTGCTTCAAAAAGAGATAAATTTACCTCTATTTTTCTTACTAAATGGTTGTAAAACATCATCGCAGGGATTGCTACAACCAATCCTAAAGCGGTTGCTTTCAAGGCAAAAGCTAAAGAGGTCATAATGATTTTTACATCAATTTGTCCAGTTTGTCCCATCTCATAAAAAGTAATAAGTATCCCAAGAACTGTCCCTAAAAGCCCAATATAAACACTATTTGAAGCGATTGAAGCGATTACTGATGTATTGTTTGTAAGCTCTATCTCCAAAATTTGCTTTTTTTCATATTTTGAAATATCAAGATGTTTATAAAATAAAAGTCTTTCAACATATAAAAACAATGCAATAAACCCCATCGTAAGAAGCAACAACAAAATCCCATAATCAACAGCCATTTTTAAAAATTCGATATTCATAACGCTCCAAAATTATTTTAAAATAAAAACGCAAGCGTATCTAAGATTTGTTAAATGATTGTTAATCCAAATTGGTCAGTAAAATTTCATTAAATCAAAAAGTTTAATTAATTATAAGAAATAATAAAGCTATAATTTTCCCACAAAAAATTTAACATTATGGAGCGTCCAAATGATTACGGATAAAGAGATTCAAAAAACAAGATTGATATTTGATTTACAACCAAATATCACAGTGATAACCGATGGTAGCAAAATAGTTGATGCAAATGCTGCATTTTTACATTTTTTTAATAAAAATATTTTGGAAGAATTTACTGCTCACAATGATTGCATTTGTGATTTTTTCATCCAAGATGATCACAATAGATATCTTAGAAAAATATATCCAGATGGAACAAGATGGATTGAGTTAGTTATCAATGAAGCAGATGTTACTCACAAAGCGATGATTCTTGACCAACATGGACAAAAAAGAATATTTGAAGTAAAAGGTAGCAAACTTATAGATGAAGATTATGATTATTTGCAAGATGTCATTGTATTTTCAGATATTACAACGATAGAAAATCAATCGATTCTTATCTCAAATATGGAAATTCCAATCTTAGATATTAGTGATACGACCGTATTGGTGCCACTTATTGGTATTTTAGATTCTGTAAAATCACAAAAATTGATGGAAAATATTTTGACTTCTATTAAACAAAAAAATATCAAAACTGCTATCGTTGATATTGAAGGAATTATGATAGTTGATAGTGCTGTTGCAGCTCATTTCATCAAAATCACAAAAGCTACAAGATTGATGGGATGCACAACAATACTTTCAGGAATAGCACCAGAAGTAGCTCAAACTATAGTAAACCTTGGAATAAACCTCGATGGTATCAATACAACATCAACTTTAAGAGATGCTTTAAAACTCGCTACTACTCTGTAGTCGGCTTGAAAGAAATAATATGAAAAGTAGTTATTCTGTTTTTGACAATATTTATATCATAAGACTCCATCCTGAAGATTGTGAGCTTTCTGATTTGGGCAAACAATTTCTAGACAGCTTTCAAGGAAAATCTTCTGTTGGAATAGTTATCAGTTTGACTTTATTTGAGATTGTTACAACCGATGATATTAAATTGATAGAGTCATTGGTCGCTATTTTTAAGCTGGGCAATCTTATGTCGATAGTATGTGATTTTAATATTTCTAGTGCCTCCATTATTTTTCATTTTATTGATACCGTCTCGTTTAAAACATCTTTGGATGTAGAAAGTGCTATAAATGTATTTAAAAATAAATAAATCTACCGATATTCATGCACTTCTTGGGGAAGTGGAACATTTTCTAGCTGATTGTAATCTTGAAAAAATTAAGAAAATGGAAGCTCATACAATTATTTCAGAAATTATTTACAATATTAAAAAATATACTCCGCAAGGTTCTATCAAACTTTCGGTAGTTGATGATATTTTGCATATATCTGCGATTGATTCTGGAAAAGGAATCGAAGATTTACATCAAAGTATCAAAGATGGATATAGTTCAGGTGGAACACTTGGTATTGGATTTGCATCCATTTTTAGATTGGCAGATGAAGTTGATATAGAAACTTGTGAAGATGGGACAAAAATAGAGATTCAAAAGAGAATTAAATGATTAAATTGAGTGTACATACAAAACCTTTTAGTGTCGAAAATGAATCTGGTGATTTTTATCAATACTTAGAATTTGATGATTATTTCTTGTTGGTTGTTGGTGATATTGGTGGTCACGGAAGTAGTAAGATTTATTCTATTGCATGTGAAATCAAAAATGTAATCGAAAAAAACAAAGATAATCCATTGTCAAATATCATCTCTTTAATCCATAAGCAAGAGATACTTCATCATCATGGTATGACAATTTTTGTGGCACAAATTTATAAAAATATGCCTATGATACACTACAGTGCGGTCGGAAATATAAAAGCAACGATAGTGCGAAAAAATAATTTTCTTCCACTTCGAATTCAAGAGGGTATTGTTGGATACGACATCCCTACTTCTATTAAAACCCATATGACTAAAATTTCAAATGGAGATATTCTACTTGTAAATACAGATGGAGTAAGTCTTCATAAAGAGCAGTTTATGCATAAATTTGGAAACATAAAAATAAAAGATATAGATTCAATAACAAAACATTGTGTAGAATATTTTGGAAACGATGATGACAGACTCTGTTTGGCACTCTATTTTGAGATTGAAAAAAGTAAATATTTTTCAATTCAACATACGGAACTCAATAATAATAGCAACAATACTGGCAATAATAACGATACGAGAAAAGAAAAACAAAATAATTATTATCATGCTTCTCTGTTTGCAAACGATGCAATTGATTTTGATTTTCATGCACATGCAAACATCAATAAAACTAGTAAATTAACTTTGCTTACAAAAGAAAGATTGCTTATCCAGCATTTAGAGCACACATCAGTAAAACGGGTTATTTCAAAGATTTCCACTATCGCTCAAATTGAAAAAATGCTTGATGCTAAAATAAAAATATTTTTGCATGAAATGACAAAATATTCAGATGTTGATATTTATCTTAGTAAATTTCTTTTGCAGTTGCATATTTATGATATAAAACATCACATTGATAGTTTAGAATTTTTATTCAACAATTATTTTATCACCCAAAATAATGAATGCATCATCAATATAGATTTACAAAATCTTATCAATTTTAATGATGAAAGATTTAATGCTCTTAAAGAGGCGTTTGCCCTTGGACTTGATGATGCAGAATATATAAAATTTAAAGAAAATGAAAAACATATCCAAAAAATGGCAGGACAAGCAAGACTTTCAGCGATGGGAGAGATGATAGGAAACATAGCTCATCAATGGAGACAGCCACTTTCTGTTATCTCAACTTCTGCTTCATCTTTATCAATTCAAAAAGAATTTGGGATACTTACCGATGAAATATTTTATAAAGCTTGTGAGACTATAAATAATAGTGCCCAATATTTATCAACAACTATTGATGATTTTAGAGATTTTATAAAAGGGGATACAAAGGAAGAGGCATTTGAACTTAAAACTTTTATCGATAAAGCTTTTAGTATTTTACAGGCATCCATAAAAGATAATCATATAAATTTGATTATAAATCCCTATGAAAATATCAAAATGTTTGGTGCGCTCAACTTACTTATTCAAACTATCGTAAACATAGTAAGCAATGCGAAAGATATTTTAGTTGAAAGAAATATTAAAACAAAATTGGTATTTTTAGCCATTTCCCATACAAAAGATGATGTGATTATAAAAATTACAGACAACGGTGGTGGCGTTCCAAACGAAATAAAAGATAAAATCTTTGATGCTTATTTCACAACAAAACACCAATCCAAAGGGACTGGACTTGGACTAAATATGGCATTTAATATCATAATGAATAGCTTTCAAGGAACTTTGGAAGTTGAAAATACAATCTATACTTATGAAGGATTAGAGCTCAAAGGAGCTAGATTTATACTCACACTCCCATTGAAAAAAGCGTAACTAAAAATGATTATTCTTTTAAGAGACCCTACACAGCAATAGTCTCTTTAATTTTGACTTCGCAATATATACCCTTGCCCATAAATATTTTCAATGGTATCATATGGGATTTTTTGTCTCAGTCTTTTCACGATTGATTTGATGATATCAATGGAAAATTCTTTTTCAATATTTTCATCTTTGAGCCACTTGCAAATTCAAACAAATGATTATAAACAGTTTTAATCATTTGTTTGAATTTGCAAGTGACTCAAGTATATAAAATATACATACACAATGGGTATTATTTAAATATATTTCATTATAATTACTATACATAAAAACAAACGGGGGAAAAATGAATTTTATTTCAAATCTTAACATCAAACAAAAACTTATAGGTATTGTTTTGGTTGCTATAATGGCAATCTTTACAATTATTGGAATTAACAGCTTTGTTACAAATACAATAAAAATTGGAAGCCCAACATATGTAAAAATAGTAAATTCGAAAGATTTACTTGCAGATATTTTGCCTCCACCTGCTTACATACTAGAAGCTAGACTTGTAACACTTGAACTTTTGCAAACAGATGATTCTTCTAAAATAAAAACTTTGACTGACAAACTTGGTCAATTAGAAAAAGATATCAATGATAGAAAAAAATATTGGGATGAAAACCTTAATAATGATGAATTAATGAATCTTTTAAAACCATCATATGAAAGTGGGATAGAATATTTTAAAGTTATAAATGATAAATATGTCCCATTAATACAACAAAACGATAAAGCGAATGCAACAACTCTTGCAAATGGTGAATTGGAGTCAATCTATGCAAAACACAGAACTTATATTGACAAATTAGTATCTTCATCAATTGAAGAATCAAAAAATATTGAAAACATTGCCCATGATAAATTAAGTTTTGGAAACAATGTTGTTATATTTGGAACTTTGATAACGCTATTTTTCATTATTTTTGTTTCAACTCTTGTTGGAAAGAATATTATTAATTCTATAAATTCTGTTAAAAATGGTTTAAATTCATTTTTCTCATTTTTACATAAGGAAACAACCGAATCTGAACTCATCAATATAAATAGTAAAGATGAATTTGGAGTAATGGCAAAAGTTATCAATGAAAATATAGAAAAAGCTAGCATAACCATAAAAGAAGACAATGATTTTGTAAATGCTGTATCAGTGTTTGTGAAAGAATTAAAAAATGGGAATAACTTGGCAAAATTATCGCAAAATACAAATACGCCTGCATTAGTGGAATTAAAAAATCTTTTGGAAGATTTGAGGTATTATCTTGAGCATACAATAGCTAGAGATATAAATATGCTAGTCAATACCCTTGATGGTTATAAAAAAGGGGATTTTACTGCAAGATTTCCAAATGCTTATGCAAAGATTGCTGTTTCTGTCAATGAACTTGGAGATTTTATTTGTCAAATGTTAGTAGAAAATAAACAAAACGGTTTGACACTCAATAGCAGTAGTACTGTTCTTTTACAAAATGTAAATACTCTCAACCAAAACTCAAATGAAGCAGCGGCAGCTTTGGAAGAAACAGCTGCAGCATTAGAACAAATAACATCTAATATTTCAAGTAATACGACAAATATAGTCAAAATGGCACATTTAGCAGGAACTGTAACAACTGCTTCAAGTGAAGGAAAAGCGTTAGCAAGTGAAACAACAAATGCTATGGATGAGATAAATAAAGAGGTAAATGCTATTAGTGAAGCTATCACTATCATCGACCAAATAGCATTCCAAACAAATATCTTATCTTTAAATGCAGCCGTAGAAGCAGCAACTGCTGGTGAATCTGGAAAAGGATTTGCCGTAGTAGCTCAAGAGGTACGAAACTTGGCTACAAGAAGTGCAGATGCTGCAAATGAAATCAAAAAACTTGTATCAAATGCAACACAAAAAGCAAATAACGGTAAGAAAATAGCTGATAGTATGATAAGTGGCTACACTGCTCTCAATGAAAATATAGAACAAACTATAAACCTTATCAAAAATGTTGAGATGGCAAGTAAAGAGCAATTAAGTGGAATTAACCAAATTAATGATGCAATAGCACAACTTGACCAACAAACACAAAGAAATGCGATGATAGCCTCAGAGGCTCATGATATAGCAAGTGAAACAGATAGTATTGCAAAACTTGTAGTTGCGAATGCAAATGAAAAAGAGTTTATAGGGAAAAATGATGTAAAAGCCAAAGAGATGAAAAAACAAAATCATATTCATTCTCCAATAGCTGTTTCAAAACTAGTTGCTAAAAAATCTGTAGCTCAATCTACACTTACAAAAGCATCAATCAAACCAATCGTAGCATTAAAAAATGATGATGAATGGGCGAGTTTTTAAACTTGTCTATAAAAACTAGATTGCCAATTCAAGATTCTCCTCGTTTGTCCACATTTGGAATGCAGGCTAATGTACCAATTACCAAGCTAGAGCAAACTAGAGAAAGTTTAATTAGTCGGTAGTACTTATGACTTTGGACGAAAGACTTTTATAACCTTTTCATCGCATATCATATAATCCCTCTCCATCAAATCCAAACAATATGGAATAGCAGGAAATACCGCATCCAAACATTCTCGTATCGACTTTGGTTTTCCTGGAAGATTTACAATAAGAGTATCATTTCTAAGCCCTGCAGTTTGTCGTGAAAGAATAGCTGTTGGAACATATTTCAAACTCACACTTCGCATAAGTTCTCCAAATCCCGGCATCATCCTATCGCACACAGCCTCGGTTGCTTCAGGTGTCACATCTCTTTTGGCTGGTCCAGTACCGCCTGTTGTTACTATCAAAGCACAACCAAGAATGTCCGCCATTTTTATCATTGTAGCTTCAATAATCTCTTTCTCATCAGGTATCACTTCATAAACCTCTTCCCAAGGAGAGGTAAGATACTCATTTAAAGTTTCAATT
Organism: Helicobacter pylori PMSS1; assembly: GCA_945883785.1. Taxonomy (GTDB): domain Bacteria; phylum Campylobacterota; class Campylobacteria; order Campylobacterales; family Arcobacteraceae; genus CAIJNA01. The sequence continues at coordinate 6,689 of CAMCYD010000056.1, read as the reverse complement.
ATAGCCTTCCCGCTTATATCTTCATAAATTCCTGCACTTGCTCTATCGCTTACTGTTATTATCCCTATTTTCATATTTTTTCCTATATTATTATTTTATTTGGTATTACTATATCGTTATCATAGCCCAGCTATCATCATTTTTAAGTGCCGTTGTCAAAAGTTCTCCGGTATGCTTGCACTCTATACCGATAGATTGGAGGGATTCTTTTGCTTCATATTCCTCTGCACAAACTATGCAGGAACTAAATTCAACACCATCTTTTACCATATCTTGCACTTTTGCTCTAATTCTTTCATTATTTTTTGCACACACAATAGAAGCACCCCAAAACATTATATGCACCCTCTTCCAATACTCCCTAGGAATCGAAACCCCACCATATAAAAGTGGAAATTTGAGAATTGAATCCACATTATCTGTTGCTATCACTATCAATAAATTTTCTTTTGCCATCATATATCTCCTCTTAATTTAATTTTTTTCTTCTCGTTTTTCATTTGTAATCCCATAAATAAAACTAAAAATCTCAGCTACAGCTTTATACATATTTGGAGGAATTTCCCGATTTACCTCTATTTGCTCAAGCATCAAAATCATATCTTCATCTTTTTTTATTGGAATTTCATATTTTGTGGCTATATTTATAATCTCCTCCGCTAGATACCTGCTTCCATGTGCCACAACTACGGGAGCATTATTTTTTTCTTTATCGTATCCCAGTGCGGTTGCTTTTTTATCTTTTTGCAATTTATTCTCTAAAAGTTTGGCTTCTCTAAAATCTTCCATATTATCCTCTAAACAGTTATATCTAGTGCGATTGTTTGGCTATTTTCATCATTAAATAGATTTATTCTTTCATCTTTTAGGATTTCTTTTTCATCTATCAAACTTATATTTTGGACAAAAACACCCGTTTCGCTCAGATTTTTTCGCAATTTTTGAAGATTGTCTAACATTTTCTCTTTTAATTCATCATTTTCTAAAAAAAATCCAACACTAATATGATTTCCCTCATCATACAAAAGATTGATTTTCACTTTCCCATATTCTTTCAGTTCAAGATTTATATGACAAGTGTATTGATTTTGAGTCTCTTTTTTAAATTCAATATCACCACCTTCAAATTTTTCCCAATCAAATGGCAAATAAGTATGGAGTGAGTGATTCAGATATGAAGTAAGTTGAAAATACTCAATTTGAGCCATCATCTTATTAGCTTGTTTTTGTATCGCATCATCCTCATTTTTTCCAAGCGAGCTAAGTAAAGTTTTTGCCTCTGATGAAAGAATTGTTTTTTCAATAAGACTTTTTAGTTTTTTTTCATCAAAATTTTCAATATCTAAGAAAAGTGACTTCAACGAAGAAAAATCAAAATTTTTAAAATTCTTATTTTCAAGAAGCTCTACAAGTTTCTTTGCTTCATTGCCAAAATGTTCAAAAGTTTTAAAAATTGAGCTATTTTTTGCAATATTTAAAAGAATTTTATCACTCTTCGCATTTTGAAAAAGTTCAGTTAAGATTGTTTTTAAACCATCAGAAATATGTGTATTTTTCAAATTATATTTATTGTTATCTGATTCTTTGTGCATTAAAATATCGCCTAAACTTTTTGGAGCAGACGATGTCTGTCCAAGATTTTTTAACAATGCAATCTGGCTTAATGCGGTCGTTTCTTGATTTATTTTCATAGTTTTTATCATAACCAATATTAGACAAAATTTGCATTAAGTACCTCTATCTCATTAATCTCTACAGAGTAACTCTAAGCCTTTTTTGATAGAATAACTCTATGGATATAGAAAACTTAATGCAAAACAAAACTTTCAAACTCACATCAGCAAGGCTTACCATTCTTGAAATTCTTCAAAAATCTCTAAAACCCTTAAGTTATGAAGATATAAAAATGAATTTACAAATGGATAAAGCAACTTTTTATAGAAATATTTTAATTTTTGAAAATGAAGGTATCTTAAATTCTTTTGAAGCGAATGATAGAAAAAGATACTTTGAATTAAAAAAGAGACCTCATGCTCACTTTGTTTGCATTAAATGTAATACAGTTGAGTGTATAGAGAAGATTGATTTAATTTTAGGCAAATATGAAATATCCAATATAATTATAAATGGTACTTGTCCAAATTGCCAAGTAAGTGTCTCTAACTAATTATCTTATAGAAGTAGCACTCAAAAATGGATAGTTTTTCCCAGTAATCGACACTCTAAATTTTTTTTGTTGTAGATATTTTTTACAAAAATAGACATCTTTATAAAGAAGTGTGTGTTCGCTAAAGTTATAATTTGGAGCCTTTGCTCCATAAATCATCTCCCCATCAACCCATCTACAATTTGGAAACCCTAATATCATAGCACCATCTTTTTCTAAATAGTTTTGTACCAAAGAGGTAAAAAGTGGCTTAAATTCCAAACCACTACTTTGTAAAGTTCCAATAGTGATAATAAGGTCAAACTTCCCTAAATCAAGCTCATCTAAGTGATTTATATCGTGAGAATAAAAACTAAAATTAGCCTCACTAAATCTCTTTTTCGCTAACTCAATTGCAGTTCTACAAAAATCTATCCCCACAAAATTTTTATCACTTACATCTTGACAAAACGATTTTATCACATCAAATTCATCACCACTATTTATCCCAAGATTTAGAATTCGTTTTTTATTTTTGATATCAACATTTCTCAAAGCCCGTAAATAATATTCCAGAAAAGCTGGCTCTTCGTTTTTATTGATAGCAAAAAAAGTAGAATTTACCCCGTACTTTTCGCTTCTTTCATCAATTTTTGTTGTATGAAATGAGCTATCAGTATCAAGTTTTACAAATCTCAAAATCACAGTATGAGGCTTCTTCGGAGTTGGAGTCATCATTTTACATCCAAGAATTTCAGCCAAATCAGTCCAGCTTTTATATCCCCTGTAAATATATTTTTCCTCATCAATCAAAACACTTGCCCCAGCATAATTATGATTTAAAAAATCAGGATTTAACACTTCAAAAGATATTTCCGTTTTGTTATTTTTGATAAACTCAAGTTTTAAGATTTCCAAAATCTCAAACATTGAGTTATTTGCAAGATTGTAGTTTACGAGCATTTGGAAAATATTTCATCCAAAAAGTCTTTATTGTCAGATTTAAAATTTTCAATTCTTTTCAAAAATCCATCTCTCATTTCAGTGAGATCATCAACTTCAAAAAAGTCTAAATATTTTAGATTTATATCAGTTTTTGTGTCACTATTTTTATCCATTAATTCTAAAATTTCTTGAATTAAAATTTGTTTTTCATCCATTTCGTACCTTTTGTAGCTATTTAAGTGTCTCCAACTAATTAAGCAAATTTTTTAACTATTTCATCAACATAAAGTTTCAATTTTGGATTACCAAAATCATCTGCTGCACTTTTGCAACATCCACATGCAGTTGTTGCATCTGTTATCTTTGCTACATCATCCATATTTTTAGCACCTTTTTCTTTAATCGCATGAATTATTTCACCTAAAGTTACTTTTTTGCACTCACAAACTACATAACTATATGGAAAATTTGCCATTAAATACCTTTTTTTGCTTTTATTATTTCATAAGCTTCATTTATCTCTTGAAGTTTCCCAGTTGCTTTGTCTATTGTCTCTTTGTCAGCTCCCTGCCCTGTAACTACATCTGGATGGTATTGTTTTACAAGTTTTCTATACTGTTTTTTGAGTTCTTCATTTGACGCTGTTTCACTCATTTCTAAAGTTTCATACGCTTTTCCTAAATCCATTTTTGCTTGATTCTTCTTATTATTTGTATAAGCTTCAAACTGAGCAATGATATTTTCCAAATCTGCTCGTTTAATCTCAATAGCATTTGAAATATCTTCAATTATCATATATTCTGTTTGACTAAATTCCCCATCAATAAAAGCAAGATTTAAAAGATATTGCATCACCATCAATCTTTTTTTATAGTCATTTTTAGTGAGTTTAAGATATTTTTTTGAAATTTCTATTGTATTATCAAAACTTTCTTTCTCGTTGCTATAAATTCTTTTGAGTTCTTCTCGTATCTCTTTGTCATTTTCAAAAACCAATGAGATATCTGTAAAAATATTGCTTAAAAGTTCCGCTTCAAGTTCACAAACATTTCCATCTGCTTTTGCTACTTTTGCCATCAAAGCTATCAAAAGTCCAGCTTCATGCTCTCCCAGTTCACCTTGCAATTTTTGCTTTACATTCACTTTGATATGTTTAAAATCTTGTTTATGATAATCCTTATTTAACAATATAAATACAATAACAACAACAATAAATATAATTATTTCCATTTTCAACACCTCTTAAAAAATTTGGTGGATTTTATCAAAAATAAGATAAAATCATATCTTCAAAAAAACGATGAGAATAAAAGGTTATAAATATGTTTGGTTTAGGAATTATGGAAATTTTTGTTATTTTAGTTGTGGCTGTTATAGCTTTGGGTCCCGAGAAACTCCCTAGTGTTGCTGTGGATGTTGCAAAATTCTTGAAGAAGCTCAAAAGTGGGATAGAAGATGCAAAATCAACGCTTGATAATGAATTAAATATCTCAGGATTAAAAGAGGAGGCATCAAAATTCAAAACTCAAATAAATCTCGACAGATTGGCTGATTTGGATTTTGATGAACCAAAAAAATCTGAATCAAAGAACGAAAAAACTATCGAAATTGAAACAAAAAAAGTTGAGGATAAAGCATAATGTTTGAAGATTTAAAACCTCATTTAGCTGATTTACAAAAAAGGCTTATTATTATTTCCATTACATTAGTTGTGATGTTTTTTGTTTGTTTTGCTTATTACGAACCTATTTTAAACTGGATGCTAGTCCCTATTGAAGCTGTTTTACCAGCTGGTTCTAAAATGATTGCGATTGAAATTTCGGAAACATTTTTTACTGCAGTAAAGGTTTCTCTTTTTAGTGCTTTTCTCATCTCTTTACCTGTTATTTTCTGGCAAATGTGGCTTTTCTTAGCTCCTGCGTTGTATTCAAATGAAAAAAAGATTATTGTCCCTTTTGTCATGGGAGCTACCTTTATGTTTCTTATGGGAGCTGTATTTTCTTATTATGTCGTTGTCCCTTTTGGATTTGAGTTTTTGGTCAATTTTGGTTCACAAGTTGTAGCGGTAACTCCTAGTATTGGGGCTTATGTAACATTTTTTATCAAGATTGTATTTGGATTTGGGATTGCCTTTGAGCTTCCAGTTATTACATTCTTTTTTGCCGTAATTGGTCTCGTAAATGACAAAATGATGAAAGACTTTTTTAGATATGCCGTTGTGTTTATTTTTATCCTTTCTGCACTTTTGACTCCACCAGATGTTGTGACTCAATTTTTAATGGCTATCCCTTTAATTATTTTGTATGTTATCTCTATTTACATAGCAAAGATTTTTAATCCAGCAGACAAAGAAGAAACGTTTGAAGAGGAAGAGGAGTAAAATATTTTAGCCTTAGACCCTACAAAAACATCAAGTTATGATTACTTTTTACCAAAAGAACTCATAGCTTCTTATCCATTACAAAATCCAAGTGATGCAAAACTTCTTATTTATGAAAAAGCTACCAAAACAATAACTCACTCTACTTTTCATCATATTTTAGACTTCATCCCAAAGGATGTCAATATATTTTTAAATGACACAAAAGTCATCAAAGCTAGAATTTATGGTCAAAAAGAGAGTGGTGCTAAAATAGAATTGCTACTCAATAAGCCATATATTGACGATTCCTTTATAGTATTTATTAAAGGAAGAGTAAAAAAAGGAACTATTTTAAAGTTTGACTCCCATCTTTGTAGTGAAGTATTGGAGGTATTAGAGGATGGAAGTAGAATTGTTTATTTTTATCTGGAAAATGACAAAACAAAAAAATTACATTTTCAAGAGCTTATTGACATATTAAATTCAATTGGTCATATTCCGCTCCCTCATTATCTCAATAGAGAAGATGAGAAAACAGATGAAAGTGACTATCAAACACTTTTTGCAAAACATTACGGCGCAGTTGCTGCTCCAACTGCATCTTTGCATTTTACCCCTGCAACATTTAAAGCCTTAGAAGAAAAATACAATCTTTTTTATCTAACATTACATGTCGGTGCAGGAACATTTAAACCTGTAGATTGTGTCGATATTTTAGCTCATCCTATGCATAGTGAATATTTTGATATACCAGAAAATTCAAAAGAAGCGATTAGGAGTAATAAAAAGATTTTAGCTGTTGGAACAACGGTCACAAGAACAATAGAATATTTTCATAAAACTCAAGTAGAAAATGGGGAAGCAAATATATTTCTCAATCCACTCAATATTCCTCAAAAAGTTGACTATCTTCTTACAAACTTTCATCTTCCAAAGTCAACACTTATTATGTTAGTATCCTCTTTTATAGGGTTAGAAGAGACTTTAAGAATTTATGATGAAGCAATAAAAAATAATTATAGATTTTTTTCATATGGTGATGGGATGTTAATACTCTAAAATATGACAAAAACAGAATTGTTTATTGTTTAGAGCCACTTGCAAATTCAAAGATTTTGAGTATGAATAGTAGCAATTATTAGATTTTCACTTTAAAAATCACTATTTACTCCCTGTAAATGGTTATTTTTAAAGTGAAAAGATGATGATTGAAACTGTTTATAATCATTTGTTTGA
>CAMCYD010000055.1 GCA_945883785.1 Helicobacter pylori PMSS1 | reverse complement strand
ATAATCGCTAAAAATCTTACAATCTCAAAAGATAAAAAGATAGAGTTTCCAGATGAAAAAAGTGATATACTCTTTGAAGCAAGTATATTGGAAGAGGGAAAAGATACTTTTGATTTATATACCCTAATCTACAGTAAAAAACCACTTATCTTAGATAGATTTGCTATGAGTGAGAGTGAACTTATTCAAGATGAAAGATACAAAAACTTTGATGAACTTATAGAGCTTTTGGATGGCTTTGAATATAGTAGTCTCAAAGTTGTGACAAAGGCAAAATAAAGCCGATTGAAACCAGCTTTACGATAAAATAGATACAATTACAAAATAAACAAAAAGAGATTTAAGGTAAAAAAGATGATAGATGTAAGCAAAGTAGATTTCCAAAAACAAGATGGAATGGTTCCTGTTGTTGTCCAAGATAGTAAAAATTTAGAGGTTTTGATGGTGGCTTATATGAACGAAGAGTCCTTAAAATTAAGTATCGAAACGGGGTTTGCACACTATTTTAGTAGAAGTAAACAGCGACTTTGGAAAAAAGGGGAAGAGAGTGGACATACCCAAAAGATAGTTGATATGTTTATTGATTGTGATAACGATACACTTCTTCTTAAGGTGATTCAAGAGGGTGTTGCTTGTCATACAGGGAGAAAATCGTGCTTTTTTACAAACCTTACAACAGATGAGATAGTTTCAAAAGTAGAGGTTGATTTGAGTCAAAAATATAGTGTGATTGACCAGTTGTACCATACTATCTTGGAGCGAAAAAATAGTGATAGTTCCAAATCATATACAGCGACACTTTTAAATGGAAAAGAAAATAGTCTATTGAAAAAAATAGTAGAAGAGGCTGGGGAGCTCACTTTTGCCCTCAAAGACAATGATGAAAGTGAGATAATCTATGAAAGTGCCGATGTTGCTTACCATATTTTGGTCGCTTTGGCAAAACACAATATTAGCCCAGATAGAGTGAAACAAGAATTAGCAAGAAGATTTGGTCTGAGTGGAATTGATGAAAAAAATAGTAGAAATAAGTAAAACTAAACGATGAAAATTTTAGTTTCGGCACTTGAAACCTCTTCAAATATCCACCTTAAAGCTCTTCAAAAAGAGATTCTTTGTAAAGTGGAGATGATTGGGATTTTTGATAAATCTCTTGGAAATCCCACTTATGATATTAGTGATATGGCAGTGATGGGATTTGTTGATGTGATTAAAAAAATCCCCTTTTTTTTGAAACTCAAAAAGGAGATGGTGGCACTCGCTCGTGATGTCGATAAAGTTTTATTGATGGATAATAGTGGTTTTAATCTCCCTTTGGCAAAAGCAATCAAAAAAGCCTATCCAAACAAAGAGATAATCTACTATATTTTACCTCAAGCTTGGGCTTGGAAGAGGGGAAGAATAGCAGTTATCGAAGAGGTTATCGATACTATTTGCTCCATTTTGCCTTTTGAAAAGTCATATTACGGAGCAGATACAAAGTTGCAATATGTTGGGCATCCACTCCTTGATGAGATTCCAAACTTTAGAACAACAGTAAAAAAAAGCGGAAAAGTCGCTTTTATGCCTGGGAGTAGAAGAGGGGAGATCTCTCGGTTGATGCCGATTTATCAAGAGGTGGCAAAACAAATCGATAAAGAGGCGATTTTAATCATCCCGAAACATTTTAGTGATGAGTTTATGACAAGTGTTTATGGAGATATTTCGATGTTCACAATAGAGAAAAATCCCTACGATACCCTTTTTGAAGTTGATTTTGCTTTTATCTGTAGTGGTACAGCGACACTTGAAGCAGCACTGATTGGCACCCCTTTTGTCCTAACTTATATCGCTAAACCATTTGATTATTTTATAGGAAAAAAATTGGTTAAGATTGATTTTATAGGACTTGCAAATATCTTTTTTCAAAAAATGCATCTTCCTCCTATGCACACAGAGTTGGTTCAAGAGGGTGTAACTGTCCAAAATTTGATGAGTGAATACCACACAAGTGATAGTGAAAAGTTTTTAGAAAACTCCCTTGTTTTGCGAGAATATTTGCAATTTGGAAGCTCTAAAAATATGGCAAATATAGTGTGTCATACAGAAATATGAGTTTATGTCCACTCTGTAGTTCACAAAGTGAGCTTTTTTACAATGATGAATTTTTTCTTTGCCCAACTTGCGGAGGAATTTTTAAAAATCAAGAGTTGCTTTTGGATGCAAAAGATGAAAAAGAAAGATATGAACTTCATAGCGATGATGTCAATGATTTGGGTTATCAAAAGTTTGTATCTCCTATCACTACAAATGTTTTCAATGATTTTAAAAAAGAGAATTGTGGACTTGACTTTGGCTCGGGAAACTCCAAAATAGTGGCAACTGTACTTGAAAATGAAAGCTACAATGTAAAAGTTTACGACCCATTTTTTGCTCCAATCTTAGAAAATCTAAAAGAAAAATATGATTATATAACTTCGTGTGAAGTGATTGAACATTTTAACAACCCACAAAAAGAGCTTACACTGCTTCGCTCACTCTTAAAAGAGGGTGGGAAGCTCTATTGTATGACCCATTTGTACGATGAGAGTATCGATTTTTCAAAATGGTACTACAAAAACGACCCAACTCATATTTTTATCTATCAAGCAAAGACGGTTGAATTTATCAAAAATCATTTTGGGTTTAGTGATGCTACGATTGAAAAAAGATTGATAGTTTGGTCAGTGTAAAGATTTAGGAAAAAATATGGAACAGATAATTTTTATACTCTTTTTGCTTTGTATTGGGTATGGTTTGAAATTTTTACCATTCCCTGCAAACTTTTCCCAAAGCCTCAATCTTTTTGTGATTTATGTCTCTTTGCCTGCAACAATTTTAGTCCAATTTCCAAAAATCACTTTCGATACCTCTTTGGTTGTCCCTGCCATTACTCCTTATTTCGTCCTTGTTTTGTCGATTGTTTTTGTGAAGATATTTTTCAAAAATGAATCACCAAATACAAAAGCAGCACTCTATCTTTTGATGGCACTTGGCAATACCTCTTTTTTTGGTTTTCCTATCTTAGAAGCACTTGTTGGGAGTGATGCTATCCAATATGGGATAGTGTATGACCAATTTGGTACTTTTGTGATTTTGACTATTTATGGAGCTTTGATAGTGGCTCTTTTTAGTGGTGAAACGCTTAATTTAAAACTTATAGGGCGAAAAATCATCACTTTTCCCCCTTTTATTTTTATCTTTTTGGCACTTGTTTTTGGTGAACTTCCAAAGGTTGCTTTGCCCTATATTGAACTTATTTCAAAAACTTTAGTCCCTTTGGCAATTATCAGTGTTGGTTTCTCGATGCAACTACGACTGGATGAGCAAAAAGGGGTGTTTTTCAAATTTATGGCTTTGAAATTGCTCTTGATTCCTTTTATAGTTTTTGGAGTTTTGAAAGCTTTTGATATCGGTGGAGTTGTAGGTATTACCACTTTGCTAGAATCGGCAATGCCCCCAATGATAACAGCAGGTGCTATCGCTATCCAAGCTCGGTTTGCCCCAAAACTTACCGCTTCACTTGTAGGCTATGGGATAGTGTTTGCTTTTTTGAGTTTGTCGTTTTTTAGGGTTATTTTTTAGTTAAGCCAAAATGGTTTTTAAAAGTTTTTGGAAAAGAGTTATTGGTCTCACAACATTATCGTTCATCACTAAATACTCAATTTTTCACCCAAGATACCCATCCTCTTGCCAATCTTGAATCCCTTGCTCTTTCCCTTTGTATCGTTTGGACAACGATTCAAAATACGCCTTTGCGAGTTTATCACACTCTAAAATCTCTTTGATATTTTCTTGATTATTTTTTGCATCAAAGGCACATTTGTTGATATATTCGATAGTGAGTTTTGGATAACTTCTTTCTATCAATTCCAACCTATCATCTACCGTTATAGCCCCAGCTTGAAGCACTCTAAAATAAAATCCACTTTTATCCTCTTTGACAAGTAAGGAAGTGAGATTTTTTATCCCTATGATGGAGGATATTTTCCAGCAGGGTTGTCGTGGTTGCGAGACTTCAAATATCACCTCTCCACATCGCCACTTATCGCCGATACAAAAATCACTATCGCCCAGATTTTCAATTGTAAGATTTTCTCCAAAAGCACACAATGGCAAATCAAAATGATGTTTGGTTTTAAAATAATCATAATATTCCAAAGGATAAACACAAACAGCTTTATCAACCCCTCCGTGATTGAGCGTATCACTTTGGGTATCATTTTCAAATCCAAATTGATTGATATTCAAAGCTTCATCCCTGCTCATTTGCTCTTTTTGATAGGAAGATTTATACGGTTTTCGTTTGCCATCATCTATCTCATCCTCTTTTGCTTTACAAAATATGTATCTAATCTTTGCTATTAATTGTTCCATTTTGTTGTCCTTTTATCGTCTATCAAAAATTTCATCTCAACTCTACCTATATTTTCCAAATAAATACCTTTTTTATTGCAATTTCTCTTTACTATTGTCATCAAAAAGCAAACTAAAGCTTATATTGTATGTCATTGCGAGGAACGAAGCAATCCATAGTCGGCTTCGTGGATTGCTTCGTGCCTCGCAATGACAGTTTCTATGTTTTAGTTTGCTTTGTGATAGCTATATCAAGTGCTTTTTTTGTTTGGGTATTGAGTTTTCTCTCAATTTTTTTTATAGCATCTTCTGGTTTTATATTTTCAGGGATGATACCTCTACTAATTAAAGTTTCTCTTACTGCTTCATTGTTTGTGATATGTTCATTTGAAATCTCAACTTCTGTATTCATAAACTTTTCTCTTGCATTATAGATAGTTATCTCTGTTGCAAAGTCTTTTGCTTTGAGTAAAATAAATAACTCCCAAATTTGTCTTGATATACGGTATTATATAATACTTCAGAAATTTATCTTAAAAATATGACAAATTGCAATGTTTTTCTATATAACTCTCAATGAGTGGTCGTACAACTAATACAATTATCCACCAAAAACACCCCTCTCGCTTTCTCTTCCCCATTTATCAAAATAGAGATAAAGTGTTCTCCAGCATAATGTTTCCGTGTCGTCATATCTTTAAAGCTTTGTTTTTTTGTGAAAGTTTTGCTTTTTATCTCAAGCTTTCCTTGAGTGAGCATAAAAACTTTTTTTGTGTGGCGGTTGTTTGATTTGAGGTAGCCGATAAGATACTCTAGCCGTATATTTCCGATAGATTCTTTGGCTGTGAGTTCAAAAGAGAAGTGGAAGTTTTCCCCTATTTGTACTGTTGTATCATGGATAAAGTTTTCGATATCTACATCCTCTAACCTTTGAAGATTGAAAAGTTCGAGTATCTCGACATCTCCTTTTTTGAGTAAAGTTCGTGAGGCGTGTTTGGATATCCAGCTCAGTTCTTTGGAGATTCCTTGGTTATTTTTGACAAACTCTTTTATGATGTGTGGGTGGTCTTTTGAGATGTCGTTAAGATTGTTAGCGACCGATTTTCGCACATAGATACTTGGGTCATTTTTAAGAAGTTCTATGATTTCCAAAACTTTTGAGGGGTCATTTTTGAACTTTGGAAGTGCCACAGCCCATGGAAGTCGTGGACGACACCCTTCAGATGCGAGTCGTCGCAGGTGTTCATCCTCACTTTTTGCCCAGATTTTCATCTGCTTCATCGTTTCTTCTTCATATTTGAGGATAAATTGTCTCACCGCAAACTCACTACTTGAACCCACTGTAAAAACTGCCAAAGCCTCCATCGAACTCTCAAAATTCTCCAACCCAAAAACCTCTACAAAATCTTGAAAAAACATCGCCTCAAACGAAAAAAAATCTTTTGAAACAGGTTTTAAAATAGCTAGTTGCTCTTGGTAGGAAAGTGGAAGAGAGGAGTGAAGTTGCACTGCGATATGCCTCATACGAGCTTTGAGTTCCAACTCACTCCAAATATCACAAAAGAGAGAAGATAGAAAATTTTGCTCATCAAAAAGAGGGTAAAGCTCTTTGATTTTTTTTGCTAAATTTGTGAGATATTCGGCGGTATAAATATTTTTAAGTGGTTCTGCCATTTAGATTATCTCTTTTCGTTTTAGCACTATGAACCCTTTTTTATCAATCTTTGAAATAAAATATCCTCTAAATCTCTACTTGAATCTACTACGAGTAAAATAGAGACTTTTGTATTTTCAATTTTGTAAATTATTCTCCATCTTAGATAAATGACTTCTCCATATTTTAAAATTCCAATTTGTTGAAGTTCGGGTACAATTCTTTTTCGTTTAGGGAAATAATAGAGGTTATTACATTCTTCTTTGATAGCAAAAAATATCTTTTTTGCACTATCTATACTATCAATTTTAATATACTCGATAATCGTTTCCAAATCAAATTCGGCATTTTTTGTCCAAATAACTTCAAAATCTTTCATTTTAAAACTAGCCAAAGAGTTTTTTTTCTAAATTTTCAAACATACTTTCTTGTGAAATAATTTTATTATTTTCAATATCGTTTTCACTTTGAACAATTAGTTTTAATAAGTTCAAAGAATTTTGTAGATTTTCATAGCTCTTAATATCTTGGATAACAGCTTTAGCCTCACCATTTTGTGTGATGATAATTGCTCTTTGGTTTTCATTTACACTATTTATAACATCAGCTGTTTTTGATTTTAGATAACTGATAGGTTTTATATCTTGACTTAAATGCATTTTTCTACCTTTGAATAGAGATGATATATTGTACTAAATTTAGATTTAATTTGGTATTAGGTTGAAAGATTTTTTTATGATAATGTTTGAGTTGAGAAATATTTGAGCCATAGGGTCAAATATTTTTTTCATTGATCCTGTACTTCTGACAATACAATTCTGTTTGCCAAATTTGGACTAACTTGTTCTATAATTTTTTTAAAAGCATCTTCAAACCAACCTCCTGCAAATGGAGATAGGTATATTTGATCAATCAAAGTATCAATATCTACAGAATATTTTCTGCCTATTTTTAAATCATAAGGAGTATTATGTCCACCTTCTGATTTTGGATAGTTAAGTATGAATAAGCGTAGTTCTTTTTCAAACTCATAAAACTGATTTTTAGTAGTCAAGATTGAAAATCGATTTAGTTCTCCTTCTGGAATGTAATCTCTATATTTAACTTCCCCAAAATATATATCTTCAGGAAACTTTTCTTCGCCTTCTTCTAAGGCTTTTTTGAGTTTACTCACTGTTGTTTTGATGGCAACACCAGTTTTAGAACCATCTAAATAAATTTTCCAAAGCGCATAAGATTCATAACGGTTGATAGACCAGCAATTTAAAAGTGTTAACTCTGGCATACCATTATTGTAATACTTATAGATATTGAGTTCATTGTTTAAATCGTTCATATCACGATAATATTGATTTAAATGCTTTCGCTTTTTAGCAAGTGTTCTTCTAGGAATGGAACCCTCATATTTATCTGTCATTCTTGATACATTCGTAAAAAAAAGTTGTTTATGAATTAACAAGTCGATAAATTTGTCAAGTGCCATGTATCTCCATATTGCTGTATTACCATGTGGAACAGTTAAAAAATCATTTCTTTTAATCATGCTATCTTTCTTTACTACTAACTATTTTTTCACTTCATACAAAAACACAAATTCCTCTTTAAAATCAATCTTCACATCCCCTCCATTTTTGAGTTTTCCAAAAAGTATCTCTTCACTCAAAGGGAGTTTTATCTTATCTCGTATCACACGGATGAGTGGTCTTGCACCCATCTCTTTATCGTATCCTAAGCGTGCGAGTTCCTCTTTTGCTTTTTTTGTGATGGTGATTTTTACTTTTTTATCTTCTAGTGAAGTTTCAAGGTCACCAATAAATTTTCCAACTACTTGCAACACTATTTTCATATCAAGTGGGGCAAATTTTACTATCTCATCGAGTCTATTTCTAAATTCTGGTGCGAAAAAGTTTTTGACTGCTTTATCTGTGTTGAGATGTTCATCTTTTGTAAATCCCATCACATTGGCACTTTTTGCCCCTAAGTTTGAAGTCATAATGATGATAACATTTTGAAAGTCCACTTTATAGCCGTTATTATCGGTAATTGTCGCATTATCCATCACTTGAAGGAGGATATTTAAAAGTTCTGGATGGGCTTTTTCTATCTCATCAAGCAACAAAACTGAGTGGGGATGTTTTTTGATAGCTTCACTGAGAAGTCCCCCTTTTTCATGCCCAACATATCCAGCAGGTGCTCCGATAAGCCTACTTACCGTATGTGCTTCCCCATATTCACTCATATCAAATCTGGCAAAATGTACCCCTAACACTTTAGCTAACTCTTTGGCAACTTCTGTTTTTCCTACACCAGTTGAGCCTGTAAATAAAAAGCTCCCGATAGGTTTATTCTCATTTCCTAGTCCTGCTTTATTTATTTTGATTGCTTTTGTTATTTTTACAATCGCATCATCTTGTCCAAAAACCCTTTTTTTGAGGTTGGTTTCTAGTTTTTCGAGCAAACTTAAATCAGATGAAGTCGCCGTTTTTGGTGGAATATTTGCCATTTTAGAGATAGTTTTTTCCACATCAATTAAGGTGATTTTCAGTGGTTTTTTCCCTTTTTTGACACTGTATTTTTTCGTTGCTGCCACTTCATCAAGGACATCTATCGCACTATCTGGTAAAAATCTATCGGTGATAAATTTTTTGGAAAGTTCCACACACAGTCGCAAAGCTTCCTCTTCATACACCACACCGTGAAACTCCTCATATTTGCTTTTAAGCCCCTCTAGTATTTTGATACTATCTTCGATATTTGGCTCATTGACCTCTACTTTTGCAAATCTTCTACTAAAAGCTTTATCTTTTGTGAAGTCATTTCGGTACTCTTCATAAGTGGTCGCACCGATACATTTGAGTTTGCCACTACTCAGAAGTGGTTTGAGGATATTTGAAGCATCCATCGAGCTTCCCCCAACACTTCCAGCCCCTATGATTTGGTGAATCTCATCGATAAAAAGGATAGATTTACGGCTTTTGCTTACCTCTTTGAGGACAGCTTTTAGTTTTTTTTCAAAATCCCCTCTATATTTTGTCCCAGCGACCATACTTCCCATATCAAGGGCAAATATTTTTGCATCTTTGAGGTCATCTGGAATTTCGTTGCTAGCGATTTTAAGTGCTAAAGCTTCCACTATAGCGGTTTTTCCAACTCCCGTTTCCCCAAGTAAGATAGGGTTATTTTTCTTTCTTCTTCCCAGTATTTCGATAACACGAGCAACTTCACTCATCCTGCCGATTACTGGGTCGATTTTCCCTTCAAGTGCCAGTGCCACAAGTTCTGTACTATTTTCAGTGAGTGGTGTTTTTTCTTTCTCTTTTTTTAGACCTTTTTCAAGTGCTTCTTCAATCTCATCTATATCCTTAAAATCTTCAAAATCCTCCTCATCCTCATCACTTCCACCATGACTTATCTCTTCTAAGATATCCACTTTTTGTAAGCCTTGTTCTTTTAAAAGGTAGGTACTATAGGCTTTGTCATTTTTTAAAATGGAAACAAAAATATCTTCAATAGTGATAGTTGTTCGTCCACCAAGAGTTGCATGGGAGATAACATCTTCCATCATACGAGAAACGGTGAGAGTTTCTATTGGGTCTTGATTGACCTCACTTTCACTATATTGTGGTGTGTTTGCTCTGATATGAGTTCCCAGTTTGGTTTCAAGCTCACCTAGTTCAATCCCTAGATTTGTTAAAATTGTCCCAATCATCCCATCTTTTAAGATGTATAAAAAAATATGTTCAAGTGTGAGATATTCGTGCCTATTTGCCCTTGCAAAATTAACTGCATTTGTAAAAACTTTTTGGAGTTCTTTGTCTATATTGATATTTGCCATTACTCTTCCTCTACGATAGCTTTGAGAGGGAACTCTGCTTTTCTCGCATTTGCTCTTACCTCGGCCACCTTTGTTTGGGCTATCTCATAAGTGTAGATACCACAAACGCCTCTCCCATTTTCATGGATATTCATAGTGATAGCTGTCGCCTCTTCAAGATTCTTTTTAAATATTTGCATCAAAACTTGTATCACAAATTCAACTGTTGAGTAGTTATCATTTAAAAGGATTGCTTTGTATTTTTTTGGTTCTTGTAGTTCTGTTTCAATATCTATTCCATATTCTATTCTTGTAGCCAAAATTTTTTCTCCGTTGATATTTAATTTGAGTTGTTGATGATTATAACAAAATATATTTAGAGTTAGTTGCTAAAAAATCACAAATATCAACATTTCAAAATTTAAAATGTAAGCGACTTTGATAAGATATTTATTTTTATAACCACCTATAAAAAAAATAAAAAAATGAGCTATTTTCAGAATCACTTGCAAATTTGAAGATTTTGAGTAAAAAGATGATAATTGAAGCTCTGTAAAATGATTTGTTTGAATTTGCGAGCGAATCTTTAAACTATTATTAATACTTATAACAATAAAATAATACAAGCAAGATGTAACCAAAATAAAAAAGGATTCAAATGTTTTTTTGCAACACAAAAAAGAAAGATGAAGAGATAGCACAGTTAAAAGAGAAAATTGCCAAGTATGAACAAAAAGCTCAAAATGATGATACTTTATTTGATGAAATGAGTGATATTCTTTTAAAAGTTGAAAGAGGTTTGGTTGATTTTTCGGTTAAACAAACAAGCAACAATCCCCAACTCAATAAAATAAAAGAAAATCTTAATAGTGCTTTAGCAACAAATGCAAAGTTTTCTGAGCAAATCATCAAAGTTCTTATCGAATACGGAAATGCAAATTTTGAACATGAAGTGAAAGTGGATGGGATAAGTGGAAAAACTGGTTCAATTCTTTTGGGAATTCGAGCTTTAGGAAGTAGTATTTCCGAACTTTTAGCATTTATGGATTTGACATCAAATGCATTAAACAATGAGATGATAGAACTTGCAAGTGCTTCTAATATGCTCGCAACTGCTTCAAATCAACAAGCAGCATCTTTAGAAGAAACGGCTGCTGCTTTGGAAGAGGTCACAAGTACGATTATAAATACAAATGAAAATACAGCACATATGGCAAGACTTTCAAATGAAGTGAGTTTGTCTGCTTCAAATGGTGAGAAGCTAGCAAAAGAAACATTCAATTCTATGGATGGGATTAATCTTGAAGTTACAGCTATTGATAATGCGATTGTTGTCATCGACCAAATAGCATTTCAAACAAATATTCTTTCACTGAATGCTGCGGTGGAAGCAGCAACAGCTGGGGAAGCTGGAAAAGGATTTGCAGTTGTTGCTCAAGAGGTGCGAAACCTAGCAAATAGAAGTGCTGATGCTGCTAAGGAAATCAAAAATATCGTACAAAGTGCTAAAAATAAAGCAAATAGTGGAAAACAAATAGCCCAAAATATGATAGATGGCTACACAACACTCAATCAAAATATAGAAAGTCAAATCAAACTTATTTCACAAGTATCAGGAGCTAGTTTAGAACAAAAACAAGCGATTGAACAAATTAATGATGCAGTAAATGAACTTGATAAAACAACTCAACAAAATGCTTCAGCAGCTTCTCAAATAAGTTCTCAAAGTCAAAATATACAACAACTTGCTCAAAAATTGGTAGATGTAGTAAGCCATACAAAATACACAAAAGTTTCACAAAAACAAATTTGTGATGTAGATTTGATGTTTACACTCAATAGGCTCAAGCTTGACCATATCAATTTTAAAGACAACAACTTTGCAAAACTTGATAATAAGGCGACATTTAAAGTAACAACCGAACATGAATGTAATCTTGGAAAATGGATTGATGAAGTGGAGAGAAAAGGGGAAGTTTTTACAAAAACAAATAATTGGAAACATCTTAAAGAGGTTCATACAAAAGTTCATGGCGGAGTTCAAAATGTAGTTGATAACAATTCAAAAGGGAATACTACAGCGGTGTTGAATGCAACATTAGAGATAGATAAAGCCATTTCGGATGTATTTTGGACTATTCAAGAGGCAAAAAGGGAAAATTGTCAAGAGTTTGCAAGTCAATCTCAAAAAACTCATTTCCAAACACCTGTTGCAAAACCGATAGTTTCGACGACAATGTCAAAATCTATAGCAAAAACTATCCCTATAAAAACACCAATCAAATTAATCGTAGCTTCTAAAAGTGATGACGAATGGGCAAGTTTTTAACAACAAAAGAAATTAAAAACCGAAATGTCTTTGTCTTATTTTTGGAGGAGGAGCTTTAGTCGAAAGGTTATTGGTGTTCTCGGTTTTTAATCTTTGGAAGTATATTTTATTTTAAACAAAGTATCTTTGATTGACATCAAATTTTTTCAACTATGAAATTTTTAATCTTGATTTTTATCAAGTACTATAAATTTCTAATATACTATAATCTTTTAAGCATGGCTAAACAAATAAACTATTTTTATAAAGTTTAATTGATTGGTAGTACTTATATTACAGAATCACTCATTATTGGAACTTTTATGCAAAACTTAAACAATGGTTTTTTTAGCTTTAGAAATCGATATATCCCTGCTTTATTAATTATAGCTTTGTTTGCTATTTTGGGATTTCTAAATGTTAAAGAGATCAACACTTCTATTGAAAACGAAGGAAAAATAATCAACATAAGTGGACGACAAAGGATGCTTTCTCAAAGACTAGTACTTTTGGCTAGTAGCTATATCGCTAATCCAAATGCTGATACAAAAAATAAGCTTCTAAATAATATAGTTTTGATGGAACAATCTCATGCTTATTTGCTCAAACATAGTTCTTCGGATATTATTGTACATGC
Organism: Helicobacter pylori PMSS1; assembly: GCA_945883785.1. GTDB lineage: Bacteria > Campylobacterota > Campylobacteria > Campylobacterales > Arcobacteraceae > CAIJNA01. The sequence goes on along the minus strand of CAMCYD010000055.1, from coordinate 2,881 downwards.
CTATGAAAAAGGATTAAATAGTGATATAAAAAACTACCTCAAAGATTTTTTGCAGATTGTAGACGATAAAGATACCAATAGTTTAGAAAGGCTCAAAATAGACTCGCAAATCCTCTTGGAAAAGCTCGACGGAATAGTCAAAGTTTATGAAAATGAGTATGAAAAGAGACTCTTTGCCCTCCAGCTCAAAGGGAAATATCTTCTCTTTGGGATATTACTTGTGTTGTTTTTGGAGTGGATATTTATTTTTAGACCTGCAAGTCAAAGAATTAAGCAAAATATCGACGAACTTGAAGAAAAAATACAAGACAAAATGGATGCCTTGGAGGAGCTTAATAAAAATCTAGAGCTTAAAATTACTCTAGAAGTAGAAAAAAATAGAGACAAAGATTTGCAACTTTTTGAAAGTGCAAAAATGGCGAGTTTAGGTGAGATGATAGCAAACATTGCTCACCAATGGAGACAGCCGCTTAGTTCTATCAGCACCATGGCAAGTGGGATGCTTATAGCAAAAGAAGTTCAGATTCTTGATGATGAGATTTTTGTTCGTTATTGTGAAAAGATTGTTGAAAATACCCAATTTTTATCACAGACAATCAATACTTTTAGAGATTTTATCAAAGAGAAAAAAGAACTTAAAAATGTCATTTTACAAGAGAGAATACAAACAACGCTTCATATAGAAAGTGCTACTTTAAATCACCATCATATAACCTTGATTGATACTATTGATTATAGCAAGTCTATTTCTATGGAACTTTTTGCAGGGGAACTTGATCAAGTTTTGATGAATATTATCAATAATGCAAAAGATGCACTTATCGCAAATCACATCAAACATCCTTGGATACAAATAGCATTAACAGATAATGATAACAAGGTTATTATTACAATTGAAGATAATGCTGGTGGGATTTCAGATGAAATTTTGCCACATATTTTTGAACCCTATTTCACAACAAAACACCAATCACAAGGGACAGGACTTGGTCTTTATATGGCTTATAAAATAATCTGTGAAAGTTTAGGAGGAAATCTCTATGCCAAAAATAGTGAGTTTGGTGCAAAATTCTTTATAGAACTCAAAAAAGAGTTCTAGCTTGGGCATTCGTACTTTTATCTGCATCCTCAATATAGCCCATTAGGGACGAAAGTAAATTATATTTTTTTCATTATCGTTTATAAAAAAGTCTATGATATCGCATTCTAAAATATAAGCAATTTGGTATAAATGTTTGATATTAAAATGTTGCTTTTTCAAATAAAGTTCCGCTTGAGAAACCAATCCTACAGATTTTAAGTTCATCCTTAATGCAAGTTGTAACTGAGTTAATCCTTTTTCCTCTCTATATTTTTTAACATTCATTCCAATTTTTTTATAAAGTAGATTTACATCTTCTTCATTTATATCATCAACTGTTTTCAAAACAACCTCTTTAATAAGTAGTAATAACTATTTATTTTAAGTTTACTTTGTTATGATTTTTTGTTCAAATAGTAATTACTATTTATTGTGTGCTTTTGATTGTCATCATATTGTTATTATCAAAAAACAATTATGATATTTGAAATTTGTTTGTATGAAAGAAAAAGATAAAAAAGGAAACGAAATGTTTAAGAATATGCGGCTGAAAAAGAAACTTTATAGTGGTATTGGTGCGATTTTATCGCTATTTATAATTGCTGGTATTTTGATTGTAATCAATATAAAAGAGATAGAGCATGATTCAAATAATGTTGAAGATTTCATAGTTCCTGAAATGATACTTCTTTCAAATATTGAAAAAGAGATACTCGAAATACAAGAAGATTTTTCAGAAGCAATGCTTACAAAAGACACTCACAAAATTGAACAAGCGAAACAAACACTGACAAAAATTACCGAACAAATTACCAAAGCAAAAGAGATTTTTAAAAAAGAAGAAGATGCGAAGAGTGTTAAAAAACTTGAAGAACTTGAAAAAAGCATACACCATATGTATGAAGATGGTATTCATCTTGCAAAAAGTCATACAGATGGCTCACAGATTGATACCGAATTTGCAAAACAAACGGAAAAATATGCACAAACTGTCCATCATACAGAAGAATTGGCTGAGGAATTATTGCATCAACAAACTAAACTAGCAGATGGAAATCTTACTCAAATTGTGGAATTATCAGAAAAAACAATTCTAGAAACCATCATACTCGTTTTAATCGCACTTGCATTTGGAATAGCTATTGGGATTATTTTGTCGAAAAATATTATTACATCTTTGGAAATATTTCAGCATGGATTATTAGAATTCTTTAAATACCTAAACAAAGAAATACCTAGTGTAAAAAATTTAGATGATAGTGCCAAAGATGAATTTGGAGAGATGGCAAAAGTAGTAAATGAAAATATCCAAAAAACTCAAAATCTTATCAATCAAGACAATACTCTTATAGAAGATGTTAAAAAAATTGTTGAGGGTGCAAAAGATGGAATATTGCATAAACGAATAGCTCACAATACAGAAAATGAATCTCTACAAGAACTCAAAAATATTTTTAATGAAATGCTTGAAATACTTTCTACTCAAATTTGTGGAGATGTTAAAAAAGTTCAAGTAGCTCTTGAAACATTTCAAAAACTTGATTTTACCCATCGAATTCAAAATCCAACTGGAAAAACTTCTCAAGGATTAAATGCTTTAGCTGAAATTATAAATTCTATGCTTATAGAAAATAAACAAAATGGACTTACTCTTGATAAAAGTAGTGATATTCTTTTAGAAAATGTAGATATTTTAAATAGAAATTCAAACGAAGCGGCGGCAGCTTTAGAAGAGACGGCGGCAGCTTTAGAACAAATAACATCTAATATTTCAAGTAATACGACAAATATAGTCAAAAT
>CAMCYD010000054.1 GCA_945883785.1 Helicobacter pylori PMSS1 | reverse complement strand
TATAAACAGTTTCAATCATCATCTTTCCCCTTTAAAAATAACCATTTGCATGGAGCAAAAAGTGATTTTTAAAGTGAAAATCTAATAATTGCTACTATTCATACTCATTTGTTTGAATTTGCAAGTGGCTCTCTAATATTTCATTAAATCAGAAATTTTAAAAAATGTGTAAACCAAAATTAAAGTAGGTAGTTTGAAAATTTTTACTTTGATATAAGTTTTATCTGATAATCTTTCGGCTCAGACTTTAAATTTAAAATTTTTCTTTTTCTTACACACGGAAAACAAAAATGGACAACAAAAAGATGGAAAACGATACAAAATAAAGTACTTTTATTTTGTTGGAAAACAAAGAAATGGAAAACAAAAATGGAAAACAAACAAAATTGTGCAGTATCTGCAAAAAAACAACATTATCTTTTTACAAGTGAAGTAGTAAGCCCAGGTCATCCTGATAAATGTGCCGACATCATAGCCGACAGCATAGTTGATAAGCTTATTATTGGTGATAGCAAAAGTAGAGTTGCAAGTGAAGTATTTGTAGCTGGGAAACATGTTATTATTGGTGGAGAAGTTACGAGCAAAACTCAAGTGTCAATTGAGGAATACAAGCAAATAGCTATCGATGCATTGAAAAAAATAGGCTACAACGGAAATCCTCATTTTACTAAAGAAGAGTGTTTACACCCTGATGAGATTGAAGTACAAGTTCTTTTAAATAGACAATCGCCAGACATTAATCAAGGTGTTGACCAAGAAGATGGCGAAACTGGTGCTGGAGATCAAGGAATTATGTTTGGATATGCAGATATAGAAACAGCATCTTATATGCCAAGCGCTATCACATATGCAAGAATGTTGATGGAAAAAGTTTATAATTATGCTTTACAACATCCTGCAAAACTTGGTGTTGATATAAAAACACAAGTTACTATGGACTATGGATGTAAAGACAATTTTGAAAACTGCAACCCTCAAAGAATAGATACAATCGTAGTTTCAGCACCTTGTGTAAGCTCTATGAGTATCACTGAAGTAAGAACTTTGATTATGGAACTTATTTTAGATACAAACTTACCTCAAGATTTATTTAATCCAAATGATTGCATTATTCATATAAATCCTACAGGAAAATATGTAAGTCATTCAAGTTTGCACGATAGTGGACTGACTGGGCGAAAACTTATCGTTGATAGTTTTGGTGGTTATGCACCTATTGGCGGTGGAGCTCAAAGTTCAAAAGACTACACAAAAGTGGATAGAAGTGGACTTTATGCGGCTAGATGGATTGCTAAACATATCGTTGCATCAGGACTTGCTAAAAAATGTGTAGTTCAAATCTCATATGCGATTGGTGTTGCTAAACCAACCTCAGTAGCAGTCGATACTTACGGGACTTACACAAGCAAAAATGATGACAAACTCTCAGAATTTGTGATGGATAACTTTAGCCTCACACCAAATTGGATAACAAAAAAATTTAATCTTGACCATCCAAGTGAAGCTACATTTTTATATGCCGATGTGGCGGCTCGTGGGCAAGTCGGACAAAGTGATTATCCTTGGGAACAACTTGATAATTTAGAGCTTTTCAAAAACTTTAGATAATAATAAAACCACTTTATAACTAAACTATTTTAGGTATAGAGTTGGTTCTTTCAGCGCCAAAACCCATAATTCTACTTTTTCATTTTCTCGTAAATTTGTTCGTTTTGTTTTTTTTGATGAAGTTTTTACATCTTTTCTTAAGTGTAGCTCTTTTCTAAAACGATTATTATTTCGCAGTTCTTCTATTATTGGATGGGTACTTTCTTTATCAACAACTTGCGCTAGATTTGAAAATATTAGGACTATTTTACCGCCAACTATAAGGTGTTTTTGTGCTTGTTCAAAAAATCTAGGAAATAAATCTTCTTCATAATATATAGCTTTATCAATCCCCTCTTCGAGTTTATGTTTAGCTAGTAGCCACGGTGGATTAAAAACTATCACATCAGCTTTTATACAGCAGTTTTCAAACAAATCACCGTGATTTAGCATTAGATTATTTTCATAACCCAATCTTTTACTCTCCTCTGTTACACCTATAATTGCATTTTTATTGGTATCGGTTGCAAAAATATTGAGAAAACCATTTTGGATTAATTGAAATGATAAAATGCCACTTCCTACTCCAATTTCTATCACTTTATCTTTTGAACCCTCATAAATTTTAAGCCATTGGTCAAATAATTTTAGATGGTCAAATCGTGTTGGAAAATATGTGCCATAAAAAGGATGAAGAGTTATCCCCAAATTTTTCACTTCAATCCCTTTTTGATACCACTGCCATGAGCTATTCATCCCTTGCACTTCAGGAAAAGATATATAAAACTCTGAAATTTCAGGATAGAGTAATTTTAACCAACCAATATCAGGAGATTTTTTCACAAGAAGTTTATTCTCTTTTACTTTCAATAATAATCTGTGTGATGCTTCTCTAAATGCACCACGATAAGTGCGTTGCCCCTGAAAACTTTTATCTGTAAAATGATGCAAAAGATTGTTTTTTAGTTCAGATAAAACTTCTAGCCCATTGCTATAATATTCTTCAACAAGTACATACCTCCCTCTTATCATAAATTCAACAGTCGACTTTATATCCATTTTACGATAGAAGTTTATAACTTCAATCTCTTCGGTTATTATAGTTGGTCTATCTGCTTGGATGGATACTAAATTTTTATTCATGTGATTTTGCCTTTTTTATTATGTGGCAGTGTAGTATATAAAGGCTTGGTTATGATTCTTTTGCAATCAATATATTATTGAGCCACTTGCAAATTCAAACAAATGATTATAAACAATTTCAATCATCATCTTTTCACTTTTAAAATAACCATTTGCGAAGGAGCAAAAAGTGATTTTTAAAGTGAAAATTTAATAATTGCTACTATTCATACTCAAAATCTTTGAATTTGCAAGTGGCTCTATTGTTACCATAAAATTGGTTCCAAACTTCAAAAAATAACGCAGTTTACTTTTGGAACGATTTTAAGATTTTAAACTTCTTATGTTTTATTTGATATAATCGCAAAATTTCATAAAATAAAAAAATAAAAATAAGCTAATCAAAGGAAAATCACTATGGATTTGAAGAATTTTTTTAACAAAGTCAAAGAAGAACTTACACACAAAGAAACTAAAGTTTTTATAGCAGATGAAAAATCACAAATAAAACAAGCTCCAAAATTAGAAAGTCAAAGTCACTGGATAAAATGTCCATCTTGTGAATCTATGATGTTTTTTAAAGAAGTTGAACACCTAAATCATATCTGCCCAAAATGTAATTTTCATATGAGAATTGGTGCAAATAAAAGAATTCAACTTCTTGCTGATGAAGGTAGTTTTATAGAGCATGACAATGAACTCCATCCAAACGACCCTTTAAATTTCGTAGACAGCAAATCGTATCAAAAAAGATTAGAAGAAGCTTATACAGCTACTGGAAAAACTTCTGCTATAGTTGCTGGAACTTGTACAATCAATGGTGCACCAGTAGAGTTAGTTATCTTTGACTTCTCATTTTTAGGTGGAAGTCTTGGTAGTGTTGAGGGAGAAAAGATTGTTAGGGCTTGCAATAGAGCGATAGAAAAAAATCACGGTGTGATTATCGTAAGTGCAAGTGGTGGAGCTAGAATGCAAGAGAGTACTTATTCTTTGATGCAAATGGCAAAAACAAGTGCAGCCTTAAGAAAACTAGATCGTGCTGGATTGCCATTTATTTCTTTGCTCACTGACCCTACTTTTGGTGGAGTAAGTGCAAGTTTTGCATTTTTAGGAGATATTCTTATAGCAGAACCAGGGGCTTTGATAGGTTTTGCAGGGGCAAGAGTTATCAAACAAACAATCGGAAAAGATTTACCTGAAGGTTTCCAAAAAGCTGAATTTTTATTGGAGCACGGAAGCATTGATATGGTTGTAGATAGAAGCAATATGAAAAAAACAATTGGTGACTTATTGACAATATTTGCAAAAAATGCTGCATAATTAACATTTTTTATCCTAGATATAATGCAAATTTATCCTATTTGTGATATGCAAACTCTTATAAATAAGGGGCTTTCCCTTCTTGATTTTTTAGAACTCCTTAAAAGTCTTGATGTGATTTATATCCAATACCGTGATAAAATATCTGATATAGAAACACAAAAAAACAATCTATTATTTTTAAAATCGCATACAAATCTACCAATTATTATCAACGACAATCTGAAACTTTTAGAATTTGCTGATGGAATTCACTTGGGGCAAGAGGATTTAGAAAAAATTAAAAACGAAGAGTTAAAAATAAAAAATGATGACTTATTTTTTAAACTTTTAAGAAAAAAATATCCAAATAAGATTTTTGGTCTTTCAACTCATAATGAATTAGAGATTTTAGAAGCAAATAGGCTACCGCTTGACTACATAGGGCTTGGTGCTTATAAGAATACAAATACAAAAGAAGTAAACACTATACTTGGAGATAAAATATCCTATTTAGCTAAAATTTCAAAACACCCAGTTGGAGCTATTGGTGGAGTTAAAATATCAGATAAAATTAAAAATATCACATACAATGTGGTAAGTGGAGATTTGTATGAAAATTAATATCTACCAAATAGCAAAAAATGATAAAGATGAATTTGAGCCTATTATCAACAATTTTATCAAGATGTCAAGTAAATATGCCAAAGTAGAAATTCATAATTTATTTAATAATACTATAGGAAAACAACAATCAATTGGCGAAAATGAAGCTAAAAAGTCATACAGTGAAGTATTTGAACATAAGCTTACAAATGGCTTTAATATTGCCCTTGATGTGCTCGGGAAAAAGGTCGATAGCTTTGCTTTTAGTAAACTTTTAGAAGATTGTGTGACAATCAATTTTTTTATTGGTGGTGCATATGGATTTGAGAGAAATTTTTTAGAAAAATGCGATAAAGTCATAACTCTAAGTGATTTAACTATGGCTCATAAGATTGCAAGTTTAGTCCTTTTGGAGCAAATATTTAGAGGACTTTGTATATCAAATAATCATCCCTATCATAAATAATTTAGATACTTTTAGATACAATCCCGACAAAAGTAAAAATAGGGACAAAAATGGCTTCGAGAAAACAAATTGATGAATTAAAACTCATTTTAGAAGAAAGACACACACAAATAGAAAGTAATATATTAGATAGTAAAAATAATATCGCTCAATTAAAAGAAAATGAATGCAAAGATGACTTTGACTTTGCTGAGTCAAGTAGTGATAGTTTTACACTTGAGGTTATTACCAAACAACAAATGAAAGAGCTGCAAGAAATCAAAAATGCACTTAAAACAATCGTAAATGGAACTTATGGGATTTGTGATATGTGTGATGAACATATATCTATTGGAAGATTAAAAGCAAAACCATTTGCTAAATACTGCACAAGCTGTAGAGAAATTTACGAAGAAGAAAACAAAAAATAAGGGGTTTTTATGGGATTTAAAAAATATATCATAGCATCATTTGTATTTTTGATGATTGTTGCTGCTTATGTCTACAGTATCGACAATAGCGAGTTTACGGTTAAAATTGTTGAACTAGGGATAAATAAAACATTACCTATATATATTTGGATAATTATGCCAGCATTGCTTTTATTTGTTGCAACAATTATTCATATGATATTTTATGGAACAAAAAGTTATTTGCAAAAAAGTACCCTAAAAAAAGATATTAGTAAACTTTCAATGCTTTTAAATGACAGGCTACTTGATAAAACATCAAACCTTTCTATAAAAACACCTGCTTTAAAAGAGATAGCAGATTTATTAAATCGTGTTGAAATTAAACTTCCAAAAGATATAGAATCAACACCACTTATAGAATCAACTCTAAAAGTTATCCATACTATTGAATCTGGAAAATATATCCCAGCAAAAGAATTAAAACTTCCTTTAAACAATATCTGGGCTATTAAAAATACAAAAAATAGATTGTTAAGTGATGATAATTTTGCTGTTGAAGTTATCAAAGATATCCAAAATTACACTACTGAATTGATTGAAATGGCTTTTGATATCGCTTTGGAAAACAAGCCTGTTGATTCTATTAAAAGATTTACAGATGGTGTAGATTTAACGAAGAATATGATTTTGAAACTTTTAGCTAAAGACTCTGAACAATTATCATTGACAAATAATGATATTTTAGGATACATCAGTATGCATTCCTTTACAAATAAAGAGTTAATTGATATCGCTAAAAAGTATAAAAAAACTATGGCACCAGAACAACTTATTCACCTATTTGAAGATTTGTCTTCTAAAAATGAAGAGTTCACCATGAGTTATTTATATATTTTATTTGAATACCAAATGATAGAAAAATCAAGAGAAATTTTAATCAACTCTCAAAAAAATGAATATGTTATATTTAAAGCTCTTTTAGATTTAAAAGACAACGGTAAATACAACTATAGTGCAGATGATTTTATTTTAGAATAACTGTATTTTATGTCTCACAATATTTTAGACTTTTCTCGTCCACTTGTGGTTTTAGCACCACTTGCTGGATACACCGACCTTCCTTTTAGAACAGTAGCAAAAAAATTTGGAGCTGATTTAACAATTAGCGAGATGATTAGTTCAAATGCCCTTGCATATGCAAATGAGAGAACTTTGAAAATGGTAGAAAAATCACCAAATGAAACCCCATATATAGTTCAAATTTCTGGTAGCAAGATAGAAATGATACGAATGGCTGTTGAAAAATTAAACGAACTAGACTGGATAGATGGAATAGATTTAAACTGCGGCTGTCCAGCTCCTAAAGTTTTTCATCATGGAAGCGGTTCAAATCTTTTAGGTGATTTGCCTAGACTTCAGGCAATTCTCGGCACCATAAAAAAATATTCCAACAAAAGATATACAACTGCAAAAGTAAGAATAGGGGTAACTGAGAAAATCCCATATGATATAGCACGAGCAGTTGAAGATGCTGGAGCTGATATGATAAGTGTTCATGGACGAACAAAATCAGGTGGATACAAATCTGAAGTTGATTATGATGCTATCAAAATTATCAAAGATGCCGTGAAAGTCCCCGTCATAGCAAATGGAGATATCACAAGCTATCAAAAAGCAAAAGATGTCTTAGCTTACACAGGTGCAAATGGTGTAATGATAGGGAGAGGTGCTGTTGGAAATCCTTGGATTTTTCATCAAATTGCTACAGGGGAAGAGTTTGTTTCTCAAGCACTCAAAAAAGAGATTATCAAAGAGCATTATGAAAGTATGATAAGCCACTATGGCTATCATGGGATGATTATGTTTAGGAAACATTTACATACTTATTCTAAAGGGATTGAAGGTGCAAGTGAATTTAGACAGAAAGTAAACTACATCATCGATATAAACGAAATGAGAGATATTATAGAGTCATTTTTTCCAGAACTTGACTAAAATAGTCAAAAAATATGTTCGATAAAGACTTTATAAAAACAACAAAAAATCTTCTTGCCTTTAGTGGTGGAGTTGACTCGACTGCTCTATTTTTCCTACTTTTAGAACAAAATATCCCTTTTGATATTTGTATTGTTAATTATCATCAAAGAGAGCAATCAAAACTTGAAGTGATGTATGCTAAAGAATTAGCTTTTAAGTACCATAAAAAGTGTTTTATTGCAGAGTGTCTAGTGGATACATTTAGTGAAAAAGCTGCGAGAGATTTTAGATATGAATTTTTTTTAAAAATTATAACTGAACACAACTACAAATCTTTAATTACCGCTCATCAACTGGGCGATAAATTTGAATGGTTTTTGATGCAACTTTCAAAAGGTGCTGGTGTTGCTGAGCTTATAGGGATACAGAAAGCTGAAACGAGAGAAAAGTATTTACTCTATCGACCACTTTTAGATGTAAGCAAGGATGAATTATTGGATTATTTGCATACAAATAAAATCCAATATTTTATTGATGAATCAAATACTGACACAAAATACAAACGAAATTTTTTCAGAAAAGAATTTAGTGATACTTTTGTCAAACTTTATAAAGATGGCTTGGTAAATAGTTTCAAATATATCCAAAAAGATATTGATTCTCTTTCGAAAAATTTTGAAAGATTTGAATTTGAAGCATTAGTCATCCTAAAATTCGATACTTTTGATGAAAATGTAATCATACGAGCTGTTGATAAAGAATTAAAAAAAAGAGGTATTTTGATTTCAAAAAAAACAAGAGATGTTATTTTGACTCAAAAATCACTCGTTATTTCGCACAAAATTGCACTTGAAATCACAAAAAATTCAGTTTGGATTGCACCATTTATAATTACTGAAATGGATAAAAAATTTAAAGAAAAATGTAGGATAGAGAAAATTCCAAAATATATCAGACCATATTTATATAATTTTTACAAACAAGACAAAATACCCAATTTCATCTTATAAAGTAGAGTTTTAAGTGTCTCCAATTTATGAAACTCTACAAAAGAATTTAAAACGAGGCACCAACTAGAAGAACTTGTGTCCTTTAACTTAAAGTCTACTTGCTTTCTTGCTCTTCTCTTTTTGTTCCCTTTTCCATTCTTTTTCAAACTTTTTTCGTTTCATAAAAGAGAGATTTTCAATAAAAACATGACCTGCAAGATGCTCTATTTCATGTTGCCAAGCGACAGCCATAAAATCTACAGCTTCAAGAATAATCTTATTTCCATTTCTATCAAAATATTCAACAATAATATGCTGTGCTCTCGTTATCTCTTCATAAACTCCAGGAATACTCAAGCATCCTTCATTAAATACTTGTGTACCATTTTTATGTGTAATAACTGGATTAATAGCTTCGATTAAATTCTCTTTGAGCTGAATGCCCTCACCATTTTCCAAATTATTTTCATCATCAATCGGTATATTAATAATGAGAACATTTTTTAAAACACCAATTTGAACAGCAGCCAAACCAACTCCACCACGGTACATCATAGTTTCATTCATATTATCCAAAAGAGCATGCAGCTCCTCATTAAAAGCTTCTATATTTTTTGATTTTTGCCGTAAAATTGGATTTGGATAAACTACTATTTCTTGTATCATTTTTTACTCGTGTCGTTCGATAACCTTATCAACAAGCCCATAAGCACATGCTTCTTCAGCACTCATAAAATTATCTCTATCGGTATCGGTTTCTATTGTTTTGATATCTTGTCCTGTATGAGCTGCTAAATGATAGTTTAAAGAATCTTTTATTCTTTGAATTTCTTTCGCTTGGATTTGAATATCAGTCGCTTGTCCTTGCGCTCCACCTAATGGTTGATGTATCATTATTCTACTATTTGGCAATGAAAATCTTTTCCCTTTTGCTCCAGCACTTAGTAAAAAAGCACCCATAGAAGCCGCTTGTCCTACACAAATAGTGCAAACATTAGGTTTGATATAATTCATCGTATCAAAAATACTCATTCCACTAGTTACAACTCCACCTGGAGAGTTAATGTAAAGATAAATATCTTTTTCAGGATCTTCAGCTTCTAAAAATAAAAACTGAGCGATAATAGTTGAAGCAACAGCATCATTCACTTCACCACTAAGCATAACTATTCTATCTTTTAAAAGTCTAGAATAAATATCGTAGCTTCTCTCACCTCTTCCTGTTTGTTCAACTACTATTGGAATATATGCCATAATTATTTTCCTAAAACTTCATTTAAAATTTTAGCCATAACTTTAGCTTCAATCATAGACATTTTTATCATCGGAAGATATCCAGCTTTTTCATATTGTTCAATCATTGCTCTTCCATCTTGACCGCTCATCATCGCTTCATAATAGAGTGTTTGTGTTACTTCTTGGTCACTTACAGTTACACCCTCAGCTTTTGCCAAAGCATCTATGATAAATGTAGCTTTTACATTTGCTGCAGCTTCTGGTCTAGCTTCATCTTGCATTTGTTTTACCATATCAGGATTTGCTCTTAAATTTTCAATCTCCTCTTCGCTCATCTCTTTAATTCTAGTATTTAAACCTTGATTTATCTCTTGTTCTAAAATAAAAGCTGGAACTGCAAAATGAATAGCATTCACTAAAGCTTCAGTATATGCAGGTTTAATCTCTTCCATAAAATATGCATTTCTTTTTTCAGTTTGAATTTGTTCTTTGATTTTTTCTTTTAATAATTCAACAGTTGCATCTTCTTCATTTGGTAAAACTTTTTTAGCCAATTCATCGTTGATTTCTACTTTTGATTTTGTTTTGATTTCGTGTAGTTTTACTTTAAATGTTACTTCAGCGCCAGCTAATTCTTCTGACCCATAATTTTCTGGGAAAGTTACGACGATCTCTTTTTCTTCCTCATATTTCATTCCAACCACTTGGTCTTCAAATCCAGGGATAAAAGAGTTGCTTCCGATTTCAAGTGTATGTTTTGAAGCTTGTCCTCCAGCAAATGGAACACCATCTTTAAACCCTTCAAAATCAATCACAGCAAAATCTCCAGATTTTACAGCTCTTGGTTTTTCTATAGTCTCTAAAATTGCCCCTTGTGATGCGATATCATTTAATTGCTCTTCGATTTCAGCATCAGTAACCACAGGTGCAGTCATAGCAGGAACAAATGATTTATAATCACCCAAAACAACTTCTGGTCTCAAATTCATAGTGATTTCAAATTCAACACTTCCATCTTCATTTTTATCAAATTTTGTCACAGCTGGTTCACCAATAATATCTTTATTATCAATTTGTAATTCAGCTAAACCATTTTTCAAAGCTTCTCTTATAGCATCACTTTCAGCATCTTGTCTCATTTTTTCACCATATCTTGCTTTTACAACAGCTACGGGAACTTTTCCTTTTCTAAACCCTTGAACACTCATACTTTTTGAAGCTTGGAGTGCCACTTTGTTTAGATTATTTTCGATTGTTTGTGCAGATATTGTCCCTGATATTGAAGCATTTGCTTCATCAATTTTAGTTGTACTAAAAGTCATACTTGTAAACTCCATATTTTAAATTTTTGAGGATTTTAGCCAAAAAGAGATTAAGTTTTAGTTATCTTTTTGGATTATTGTTGGGTATAAAATAATCATCGAAGTTTTTTTGAAGGGTATTTAATTGCTACTAAGCTGTTTATTTGTCTTTTCAAATTCAGTTATATTTTGCTTTACTCTTCTTATTGCAGTCGACAACTCTTCAATGACTTCATTTTTTTCTATAGCTATATTTTCAGCTTTTTTATAAAGTTCATAAGCTTCATATATACTTCCTAAAGCTTCTTCCGTAACACCTAGATTGTATAAAACTACATAACTTTTATTTTTTAAAGCACCATTTAATTGCTTTAAAATCTCATTTGCTTTATCTATCCTTTCAATCTTCAGGAGCTTCAAGGCGGTTTGAAAGGTTTTGGATTGTTCCCTTGACAAATCAACATCCTCGTCATCCAAAAGGGTAACAGTAAAATAAACATATGAAGGAGCAATAATTTTGATAAGATTATCCGCTATCTCATTTGCAAGATTTGTATTTACAGCTTCTTTCGAAGGGAGCACATTATTGTCATCTGCACAATGGCTCGCTTTAGAATTTTTTGAAAAACTTCTAGCAAATATAATTTTCGAATCAGCAACTTTTATAAACTTCACATTTGTGGTTAATGAATAAAGATTTACGACACATGCCATATTGTATTTTCTATATTTTTTGCAGTAACTATTTCCTTTTTTATCTGTTGCTGTTTCAGTGCAAGTTTGATAATCCGTCCTTTCTTCAAGATAATTTGATTGTTGAACCGTGTTTAAAGCAATCTCTCCCGTCGCAATTGTTTGTATCTCTTTTAACCCAATATTGGCATCATTATGAATCAAATCAACCAAACCAGAATCATTGAGCTTTTTTTCAACCATAATTTTTTCTAAATTCACTCTATCAACTACATTAAAATATTTTTCACCATTGATTGTGAGATTTTGCAAGGCACTATTTATTTTTATGCTTTGTGAAACAGTATCATTTGTAAATGATAAAACTGCAATATCCTTGATAGCACCATCACTTATTTCAGCTGATTTAAGTGCTTTAAGTTGAATTTTTTGAGCACATCCACCACTGATGAGAGCCAAAAAAACTCCGCATATACAAAAACTTACTCTCTTTTGCATCTTCAACTACCTTGAGAGATTATCTAAAATATATCTTTCTAAATCTTGTTTCTTGATGTTTTCATCTACCGATTTTAGATATATTTTATTGATTTCATAACTATATTCTTCATAATTAAAAAGTGGGAAATGCAAACTCCACATCTTCTTTATACGAGTTTTAGCCACCTCATCCGTGAGCCAATCCCTAAAAATTCCAAATGATGCGAAAATAATTCCTGTCATAAAAATAGCTATAAAAATAGATAAATGACAATCCGCCATTTGAAATATAACATGACCACCGAGTGAAATAGGCAATAATGCAATATTTACGATAAACAAAAACACTAAATAAGCACGACCCAGCTTGAGTCGAAAGCCTAATTTATCCCCATCAAGATGTATCCCTTCGATGTGAAGCTGATTTGCATTTAGTAATTCTTGTAGTTTTACTGGTTGATTTGAGATGATATAAATATACGATATGATTATTTTTTTGAGTTTATCGATCATTTGTTACTCCTTTTTTCTTCTTGTTTTGATTTCTCTTCTGTCTTTTCTTTTGCTTTCTTTTTGGGTTTTTTTTCTTTTTTAGTTTCATCTTTTCCATCAGATTCAGCTTTAATCAACCCAGCTTCAACCAAAAATTGACTATAGATAAAATCCTGTTTTTTGATTTTATCATATTTGGCATAACTTAGATATAAAATATCTTTTGCCCTTGTAACTGCGACATAAAAGAGTCTTCTTTCCTCTTCTATACTTCCACCCTTACTCATTAAAGTTCGATTAGGAAACCTTCCTTCCATCAAATCAATAATATAAACCTCTTTAAATTCCAATCCTTTACTTGCATGAATTGAAAGAAGATTTACCCCCTCTCCCTCACTAAGTTCTCCACCACCCAAAATCATAGCATTGATAAAATTTCTTATATTTGTATGTCTGTGAGAGAGCTGTTTGAGTGTTTCCACTTTTCTATTTGCTTTAAAAATAGCCGTTGTTTTCAAGCTTTCGTTTATCGTGCCATCTTTTTGTTTCCCTCTTGCATTTCCCAAACTTTCTATGACACTTATAAATATTTTACTTTTTTTGATGTGGTCTATTAAGTTTGCTGGGTTGCTCATTCGTTTGAGTTCTCTAAAAAGTGTATAAAATTGGTATAGAAACTCCCCACTTTCTACTGTAAGTTTTGGATGTTTTAAAAATGGATTCCCTAAAAATGCCTCACTAAAACCACTATTTTTAAACTTTGACAGACTTCCCATCTCTAGGAAATCATCAAAAAGCCCAAGTTGAATATTGGATGTTTTGGTACTTTTATAGGGAGTTTTTTCATCATTTGGGTGGATAAGCCCTTTATACAAATCACCATCACCTAGTACCAAAAGGGCATCGAAGATATCTTTTGAGACTCCTTTTCCTATATTTTTTCCATACTCAATAATATGAATAAAAGCCATCATATCATTTGCATTTATGAGCAAAATCAAAAAATCAAGGACAAATTTAATCTCACGACTATCAAAAAAACTATGTCCACCTTTTCTTTTTGACTTTATCCCAGCATCTCTCAAGTTTGCTTCGATACCATCTGCACTTGAATTATTCCTATAAATAACCGCTATATCACTATGTGGGGTTGAAGATTTTTGAATATTCTCAGCGATATATTCATATTGAGAGTACAATTCATCAAATGCCAAAAGTGTAGGTTTATACGAAGTATCCGTCCTAACTACTTCAAGTTTTTTATCATAAATTCGTTCATTAAAATTGATAACTTTATTCGCAAGGTCAAGTATCGGTTGAATAGAACGATAATTTTTTGTAAGTGTGTGAATCTCACTTCCTGTATATCTATCTTTAAATGATGAGATAATCCCAATATCACTCCCATTAAAAGCATAAATACTTTGATCATAATCTCCAACACAAAAAAGATTTTTTGCATGAAATCCCTCCAAAAGTCTCCCCTGAAGTGGATTTGTATCTTGATATTCATCGACTAAAATTTCATAAAATTGAAAAGTATGGGTTTTTTGAATCGCTAACATTTCCAAAAGCAAATCATCAAAATTAACATATCCGTGTTCTTTTTTGAGGGCATTGAACTCATCAAATAAATCTTGATAAATAACCACAAAAGATTTATGGGCGTTATTTTTCTCACAAACCCACTCTTCAAAATTGTCTCCATTTGAACTATTTAAAAAAAGTGAGTATAAATCATAAAGATAGTTACTATCATAAGGTGAACCTTCTCCATTGGAAGGGAAAATTCTTTTTTCATACAAAGATTTAAAAAGTGTTTTTAATTCATTTGGTCTTTTCAGGGCTACATTCATATTTATTGATTTCATAAGTTTGTAACTTACACTATGAAAAGTTCCGCAGACTATTTTGGAAGCTATTTCATCTGAAAAATAGCTAGCAACCCTGCTTATCATCTCAGAAGCTGCTTTGTTTGTAAATGTTAAAAGTAAAATCTCATTTGGTGGAATATTGTTTTGCAAAAGATGGGCTATTCTTCCTACAATTGTAGATGTTTTTCCAGTTCCTGCACTTGCAATTGTTAAATTGTAGCCGATTGGCGATGTTGCTGATTTGTATTGTTCTTGATTTAAATTTGTTAAAGGCATTTTGGAATATTAACTAAAAAAGTTTAATATTTTGATTTACACTCATTTTAATTTATTTAAAAGAGCCACTTGCAAATTCAAACAAATGATTATAAACAGTTTCAATCATCATCTTTTTACTTTAAAAATAACCATTTACAGGGAGTAAATAGTGATTTTTAAAGTGAAAATCTAATAATTGCTACTATTCATACTCAAAATCTTTGAATTTGCAAGTGGCTCTATATAGTTTAAAATAAAAAAGAGTTATAATTTTAATATCTGATTTATAAGGAAAACTTTATGTTGATTTTTAAAATTTTGTTCTTTTCTTTTTTTTCTGTAAGCTTATTTGCAGGTACTATTGACTTAAATAAAATTGCCAAAGAAGCCGTACAACATAAAAAAACTGTTATGGTATTCTTTCATACCAATGCCTGTCCATATTGTCAAAAAATGCTCAAAGAAAGTTTCGATAAAAAAAGTGATAAAGATATTATAAATAAAGATTATTATTTTATTGATATCAATCTTGACTCACCCGATACTGTAGTCTATAAAAAATTCAAAGGAACTACAGCTGAGTTTGCAGATTTTTTTCATGTAAAATTTTATCCAACCATTCTTTTTATGGAACACAATGTAGTCGTATCGGATGTCAAAGGGTATAGAAATAAAGAGAAATTTAGAACTATTCTTAAATATGTATCTTCAAAATCGTATGAGAGTATGGATTTGGAAACATTTGCAAATGAGCAAGAGATGAAAGATTAAAAAGCCGATAGTCCAATCCCATATATCAAATCATATCCTTTAGCTAAGGTCATCTAAAAATTAACCTTTGACCCATGATAGTGTTGAACACTACTATCCAAAACTTTATTGATAAAAGCATTGAGGGACATCCCTGCACTTAATGCTTCTTTATAAATTTTCTTATGTAAACTTGGATCTATTCTTACGTTAAATACACCCTTATAGGCTTTTTGTGGTTCACGACCTAGTTGTTTACAAGTTTCTATATATTCATCAACTGCATTTTTGAAGTTTAACTCTAGCTCATCAACTGTGGTAGCTTCAAATGTAACTAAATCATCAATCATCTCAATTTTCCCAAAAAAACATCTATCTTCGTGGGAATACTCTACACTTCCGATATAGTCATTGTATTCTATTGCACTACTCATCACATAGCTCCTTT
>CAMCYD010000053.1 GCA_945883785.1 Helicobacter pylori PMSS1 | reverse complement strand
AAATGGTATCATCAATCACACAAAAAATAAACTAGCAATATCAAAAAATAACAAATTAGAAGCTGTGATTTTGGATATTGAAGAGTACGAAAGACTGCAAAGAGTTTATGATATATTTGAACAAAATGAAATTGAAAAAATGCTCAATGAACGAACAAAAGAAGAAAAAGAAGTAGCACATTCAAAAATAGTTTCAATTGAGTTGTAGATGAAAAAAGAGCTCAAACTTACTTATCTCAAAAAATCAAAAAAGTTTTTAGATAAAAATCAAAACATCATCACTGAAAATGATGTAGATGAATTGGTTATAAAATTTATCAAAAACAGATTTTATAATATTGATATAAACATTGATTACAAAACACTTCAAGGTTCTTTTGAAAATATGTATAGAATCCGAAAAGGGAATATCCGAATTATTATAAAAGTAGTCAATGATGAGATTATTATAGAAGCCATTATTGAGGATATAGGGTTTAGAGGAGATATTTACAAATAACTCTACTAATCCTCACACCCTCGTCTCATCGTGTAGAGTTTTGTACTTCAAGAGTTGATTTCGGATATTTTCTATTGTCATCTTTGGGGCATATTGGAGGAGTGAGATAATCTCTCGTACCTCTTTACTATGGCGATGATTGTACTCACAAGCATACTCGATATCAAAACTAAAAAGCTCCTGCTCCGCTACTCCCAAAACCTCTGCTATGTAGGGGATAAGCTCTACTTTTATCTCTCGTTTACCCGATAAATAACTGTAAATACTACTTATACTCGGTGCTTCCCCTGTAGTTCTTAATCTTGGATTTGATGCAAAAAATTTATTGGCAAAATCTTTTTTTGTCATATTTTGTTCTTTGATAAGATAATTCACTTTTTCATAAAATTCCATATAAATCCTTCAACTATTTGTAAACAATTAGACTAATAGTAGAGGATAAATTAAGACTAATAGTGTAATATTGGACTATTAATACAACTCAAGGAATCCAATGAAATCGTTATCTATTGTAATTTTATTGTCACTTTTTGCCTTTACAGGTTGTGGCGGAGGCGGAGGCGGTTCGGCTCCTACAGATACGGGTGATGGAGGAAATCCTACAACTCCAACCACAGTCACTCTCTCAGGTACAGCTATCGATGGACTTATCAAAAATGCAAAAGTTTGCATAGATACAAATGAAAACAATCTTTGTGATAGTGGTGAGCCAACTACAGATACAGATGAAAATGGAAACTATAGCTTTGATGTAGCACAAAATAGTGGGACAAAAAATATCATCGTCCTTGGTGGTATCGATACTGCTACAAATAGTACATTTACAGGGATACTCAAAGAAAAGATAGCTATCGAATCCTCGCCTATCTCTTCAATCAATATCACACCACTTACAACAACAGCGACACTTCTAGCAGATGAGCAAAATATCACAATAGCATCCGCTAAACAAACTATCGCTACAAAGTTAGGGCTTAGCTCTGCCGACATCTCCAAAAATCCTCTTACAGATGTAGCAGTCTATAAAAAAACTCAAGAGATAGTACAAGCGACAAAAGTCCTTCAATCCCAAATCCAAAAAGATGATACAAACCAAGCCAATAACCAAAAAGCATTTGAGCATATCATCAAACAAATCGCCCTTACTCTTAAAGATAGTACAACAACTGGAACTTTAAATATTGATACTCTCTCTTCTAAGCTTGAAACCACAACTTACAACAACCAACCAGTTGTGATACCCGTAAATGTAAAAACATTTACCAAAAACTATGTGGAAGATATAAATACAAAACTCTCCACCGTTACTACTACAACAAATCTCAATGATATTCAAAGTGGTCTTGAGATTTATACAAATACAGCAAAATCTCAAATCAAAAGCGAAACAACTTCGCAACTTTTCGGAACACTTTCAGATATGCAAACAACCGAAATCTCAAATATCATAGCAAATGGTACAAATCTGAAAACAGCAAATAGTCTCAAAAATGGAGATATTTTGGGTCTTTGGACTTATGTAGATACAGGTACAACACTCTATATTACAACAGATACAACTCTCACTTGTACAAAAAAATCTGAAAATCTCCTTGAGATAACAGCAACAGATGGTTACTCTAAAAAATATTTAGTGCGAACAGGTATCAAAAATACGGAAACCGTAGGAACTATTCAAGGGATAGAATCATCAATTTCAAGGTCAGTGCGAGGTATCGCAAATATGAATGTCATCTTGCAAAATATCGTCGATTCCAAAATTAAAGCAACAGTCGCAGTCGATGATAAAGGTAAATTTACAGATAACACACTTCCATCAGGAACCTATACAGTGACAGCGACAAATGGTGAAAAAGCTATTGAGCAAACAGTAACTTTGGTCAATAAAAAAGAGGACACAGGAAACTTCATCCTCAAAGCTACAAACGAAGCCAACTTCAAAGCAGAACTTATCGACAATGGAGAATTTATCTATGGCGATAGTACAGTTTATAATAAAACGGTAAGAGTCTATAACTATGGTGGTACAATAGGTACAGGGCTTAATTTTACACTTACCCTTGATGATAGTGATAAAAATAGCTTCACATTTACAAATGTTTTGGGAAGCATCACAGCAGGAAGCTACAAAGATATCCCAGTGAAAATAAGCTTCAAAACACTCATAGCCAACCAAAAAACAGCCTCAATCAACCTCAAAATCAAAGATATAAACAACAACCAATGGAATGAAACACTCAAATTTGATGTCTATCGTAAAAAATACAAACTCAACTTTAGCGCATCAAGCTCCACTATCAAAGGATATGTCGCTCTTCCAAATAATAAACAACTTCCGATAAATATCTCAAATGGTTACATCGAAATACCATCGCTCAATAGTGAGGATTATCATATCATCCTTTCAAATCCAAGCCTTTCAAATGAAACAGCTTACTCCATAGGATATGACACAGCGACTCAAAATCTCTCAAACTTCACCGAAACCTCACGATATGAAGCTCTCAATGGCACTCAAGATGGAGCAGTGAAAATACTCAAAAATAGTGCGATTTCTGCCTATCTTCATGTGGGAGATATAGATTTTTATAAAATCTCCACTTATGATGGAGAGGTAGCAACTATCTCAAATTTCACTGGAACTTTAGATGAAAATAGTCAAAGTGGGGTAACTGTAGGGAGGATAAATATAGTCAATACAGGTGATAGCCCTATCACATCATTTAGCCTTAGCGGAAGTGGAAACGAAAATTTTGAAATCCAAAACGATGGCACTATTAAAGTGAAAAGTGGAGCAAATATCGACTATGAAACCACCAAATCATACAAGCTCACAGCAAATGCGATAAGCAATGCAGGGGCAAGTAATAGTAGCACGATAGATATATCAGTCAATAATAAAATAGATAGTATCCCAACTCTATCAGATTTCACGACGACAGTTGCTGAAAACATAGGAAGTGGTACAACTATAGGAACTATCGCAATAGTAGCAAATGATGGGATAAACAGCATCACACTAAGCGGAACAGGTAGTGAAAAATTTAGTGTTTCAAATAGTGGAGTGATTACCCTCAAAACGGGACAAATCCTAGACTATGAGACAAAAAACTCTTATAGTTTATCGGCAATTGCTACAAATAGTGCTGGAAATAGCCAACCATCTACTATAGATATCATTATTTCAAATGTTTTGGATGAAAAGCCAATCTTAGAAAACTTCACAGCAACTGTCGCAGAAACTATCACAAGTGGCTCAACTATAGGAACAGTTACGGTACTTAGTCAAGGGGATAGTGCAATTTCAAGCTTTACTCTAAGTGGCACTGGAAGTGAGAAGTTTAGTATCAGTTCAGTTGGAGAGATAACTTTAAAAGCTAATCAAACTTTAGATTATGAAACAAAATCTTCTTATGTCCTTACAGTTACAGCGACAAACACAGCAGGGACAAGTGAGAGTAAAACCGTCACTATCAATGTTTCAAATGTAAATGAAGCACCTATTATCACATCTTCTAACTATACAGTAAGTGAAAACCAAACAGCAGTGGGAAATGTAACAGCAACTGACCCTGATGGAAACACTTTGACTTATAGTTTAGGTGGAACAGATAAAGATAGTTTCACTATCAATTCATCAACAAAAGCTATCACATTTGTCACAGCACCAAACTTTGAAACAAAAACTTCTTATGATTTAAGTGTAAATGTCACAGATGGAAATCTCACAGCTTCAAAAAATATCACTGTCACTATCACAAATATTTTAGAAGTGCCAATACTTCAAGGATTCACAACTACATTTGCAGAAGATATTGCAAGTGGCTCAACGATAGGAACAGTTACAGTGCTTAGTCAAGGGGATAGTACAATTTCAAGCTTTACTCTAAGTGGAACTGGAAGTGAAAAGTTTAGTATCAGTTCTAGTGGAGTGATAACTCTCAAAGCTGGGCAAACATTAGATTATGAAACAAAAACTTCTTATACTCTAACCGTAACAGCGACAAATAGTGTAGGGACAAGTTCAAGTAAAACTGTAAATATAAATGTATCAAATGTAAATGAATCACCGATTATCACATCATCAAACTACGAAGTTTTTGAAAACCAAACAGTAGTAGGAAATGTACTAGCAACTGACCCAGATGGGGATAGTTTGACTTACACTATTACAGGTGGAGTAGATAGTGATAAATTTATTATTGATAGTTTAACTGGTATTTTAAGTTTCAAAGTCGCAACTGATTTTGAAAATCCAACTGATAGAGATACAAATAATACTTATGAAATCGAAATCACAGTAAATGATTTAACTTTTCAAGAGACTAAAAATATAAATATTACAGTTAAAAATAGTAAATGGAAAGTAATATCAGCAGGAGAAAATCACACATTAGCAATAAAAGAAGACGGAACCCTTTGGGCTTGGGGATATAATTTTTATGGGCAAGTTGGCGATGGAACTACTACAAATAGATTAATTCCTACAAAAATAGGAACCGCAACAGACTGGAAAGAAGTCTCAGCAGGTAGTACACATAGCATGGCTATAAAAAATGACGGAACTCTCTGGGGTTGGGGGCTTAACCAATATGGTACTTTAGGAATTGGCACAACTGCTAATAAGTCAATTCCAACAAAAATAGGAATTGATACAAATTGGAAATTAATATCAGCTGGTTCCCAACATACAATCGCACTTAAAACTAATAATTCTTTATGGGCTTGGGGATACAACGGTTGGGGACAAGTAGGAAATGGTACAAATGAAAATGTACTTACTCCAATACAAATAGGGACAAATACAGATTGGAATTTTATTGTAACTGGACAAAATCTTTCTTTCGCACTTAAAAACAATGGTACATTATGGAATTGGGGTGGAGATTCAAGTAATGGAACAGCAACTGGTCGTTGGTCACCAGGATTAATCAATGATGATAACAACTGGAAAGAAATTGCAACGGGTGCAGTACATTTTATTGCATTAAAAACTGATGGAACAATTTGGACATGGGGTTCAAATCATTATGGACAACTAGGAGATGGAACGACAACAAATAAATCAGCTCCTATAAAAATTGGAACTGAATCCAATTGGCAAAGCATTTCCGCTGTGAACATGCATAGTAAAGCAATCAAAACAAATGGAACTTTATGGGCTTGGGGAATTAATGAGCATGGGGAACTTGGAGATGGAACATTAATTAATAAATTATCTCCTATTCAAATAGGCAATAATAATGACTGGAATAAATTTCTTGATAAATATCTTTCTGAAAAAAATGATGGAACACAATGGCTTTGGGGTTATAACAGATTTGGTCAACTTGGAAATGAAACACTTGATAATGTAAATATACCAATTGAAATTATAGAACCATAATAGAAATAACGAAAGGAGCTCAAAGTTTATAATATGTTCAAAACAATTGGTATTACTAAAGAGTAAGAATAAAATTTAAAAACAAGGGAGAAATATGCAAGAAAAAATACAAGTACAAATAGCAGGCAAATCATCAACAGAATTATTTGATAAGTGGAATAATGGAAACAAACAAAATGTTCTAAGATTGGATGTGAAAATAGCACCGCAACAGCTATTGAGGTATCAACTGTAATTTCACTTGAACATAAGCAATACATAGTTCCATTATGTAAAGAATGTTATTCAAAGTATTCAAAAAGCCAAGGCATGGTGGATTTCGGGATGTTATTAACTGTTAATCAAGCAGATACGCTAGAGGCTTAGTAAATTAGGTGGGATAAATCTTCTTATATTTACTTCAAGATATAAAACAAATAAAAAAAGGACATAAAATGACACAAGCAGAAATACAATTTTTAGCACAAGGTTTAGTTGATTTAAAAATAGAAATCAAGCGATTAGAAGAGGAAACGGATGAAGTGAAATCATATTTATCTGGCAACGGTACTGACTGGGTAGAGTGCAGAGGGGGAAAGGTAAAATTCATAGATAGTGGAATACGGCTCAACTTCAAACAAGATAGATTACGCCAAGAACTTGAAAATTTTGGGTTAGATTCAACACAAATTGACACAATTATTAATAATAGTAAAGAACCAACACAAAGAAATGAAACTATTTTTGTGTATTTGGATTAAAAAAACAAATGCAACAAAAAATAAAACTACTTATAACAATATCACTACTATCTTTAACCCTCCAAGCAAACTCCTGCTGGAATCTCTCAGACAACAAACAAGAGAACTTTAGCGAGTTAGAATCCTCTATCCTGTTCTCTTTCAAAGATGCGAAAGATTGTACACCACTTGCAGATACACAAGTCAAACTATTTGGTCAAACATTTACCACAGATACCAAAGGGGAAGTGGCACTTCCACCACCTCCTAGTGAAGTGGTATTTGAGGATATTTTGAAAGCTTCAAAAGATGGATATATGGCACTTAGTCAAAAAGTGCGAGCAGAAGTGGGGACATTTTCCACTACGAGATTTCTACTCTCAAAAGAGATACCACTCACAAGTGCTAGAGTGGTGCTATCGTGGGGAGAGTACCCAAAAGATTTGGATTTGCATATCAAAAGTAGTGAGTTTCATATCTCATATCGAAATAAAGCAGTAGCGGATAGATTTGCCACTTTGGATAGGGATTCGACACAAGGATTTGGTCCTGAGACTATCACTCTTGCTAAACTTGATAAAAAGAAAACTTATGACATTTTCGTACATCACTATTCAAACGATAAAGACCCACTCAAAAATGGCAACCTTGCAATCTATGCAAATGGAAAGATGGCTAAAAATATCCAAATAAGTGGAGAAAAAACAAAAGGGAAATGTATCAAAGTAGCATCTATCAAAAATAATACGATAGAGGAAGTGAATGTAGTGGCTGATGAGAAAGAGTGTAAATGAGTGAAAGTATGACAATATGACATATTTTGAAGCCCAACTTTGTATTTCAGATAGACTACTCCTAAAAAATAAGGAGTGAGAAATGAATGATGTCGTGAAAAATATTTTGGTGGATGAGAAGATTTTTATTGTCAGAGGATTTCAGGTGATGGTGGATAAGGATTTGGCAGAGTTGTATGAAGTATCAACAACTAGATTGAACGAGCAAGTGAAGCGAAATAGTGAAAGATTTGATGAAGATTTTATGTTTCAGCTCAATGAAAATGAGTTCAAAAATTTGATGTCGCAAAATGCGATATCAAGTTGGGGTGGTACGAGAAAATTGCCTTATGTATTTACAGAACAAGGTGTTTATATGTTGGCAACTGTTTTAAAAAGTGGAATCGCAGTGGATGCTACAAAACAAATTATGCGAACATTTACAAGACTCAAAAATCTTTCAGTGCCATATTTTGACATCATCAAACGACTTGAAGCCCTCGAAACTGACAACAAAGAAACAAAAGATTTGCTTCATAAAGTGGTGCAAGTAGTGACATCGATGCAATCACTTCAAAATGAAGCAAAACAAATATCGAATCCAATAGGCTTCCGTCCAAAAGCAGAGGAAGTGTAAGATGGAGCTGATTGTAAATGAAACGATTGAGACAAAAATCTATGAGATACGAGGGATGAAAGTGATGCTTGATAGCGATTTGGCGAAGCTTTATGAGGTGGAGACGAGCTATCTCAATAGACAAGTACAAAGAAATTTTGAAAGATTTAATGAAACTGACTTTATGTTTCAACTCACAAAAGCTGAGTTTCAAAACTTGATATGCCAAATTGGCACTTCAAGCTGGGGTGGTGTAAGAAAACTACCTTATGTCTTTACAGAGCAAGGGGTATATATGTTGGCGACAGTAATCAATAGCAATGTGGCGATACAAATGACAAAAAAGATTATGCGAACATTCACAAAAATGAGAGAATTTGCCCTCACTTATGGCGACATCATCAAACGACTGGACGTGATAGAAAAAACAATCCGAATCGACCAACAACAAATGAACTACAACACCGAGCGGATAGATGATGCTTTTGCACTACTTACGGAAATCCTCAACGACACAAAACGGACGAATAAAAGCTTGATAGGCTTTCGCCCAAAAGTAGAGGAAGTGTAAGATGGAGCTGATTGTAAATGAAACGATTGAGACAAAAATCTATGAGATACGAGGGATGAAAGTGATGCTTGATGGCGATTTGGCGAAGCTTTATCAAGTTGAAACTAGAGCATTAAATCAAGCGGTCAAAAGAAATATCGAAAGATTTCCTTATGACTTTATGTTAAATTTGGTCATTGCGAAGTATGAAACAATCCACAAAGCAAACCTTGGACTGCTTCGTGCTTCGCAGTGACGGGGAAAACTTGAAATCACAAAATGTGATATCAAGTTAGGGTGATGCTTTTGGATTGCTTCGTACCTCGCAATGACAAATACAAAACGGACAAACAAAAGCTTGATAGGATTTCGTCCAATCTCAATTAAAAAGGAAAATAAAATATGACAAAACAAACAAAACTGCTTTTAGCTTCGTTGCTATTTGCTTCAACTCTTAGTGCAAATGACACGATGACAAATATCAGTTTCGAGCAAGATAGCGATGGCAATCTCAATCCAAATATCGTAGTACCATTATTTTGGAGTGAGGATATGAGCTGGTATAGTGCTTTGGGGTACACTTCAAGCACCACAAAAGAGATAGGTAAACTCGATGCTTTTAGTGATAGCAAAAATGGAGCGGTATCAAATAATACAGATACGAAACTAAATTGGGCTACTAAAGTTATAGGAAATTATAGTGTGGGATTGCAGACAAATTTTATCAAAAAAGATACAAATGAGTTTGGGTATATTCACGATATGACTGATGCTTTTGGAAATGGAACTGATTATTGGATAGCATTTGACAATGAAGTCGAGCTTGATATCACAAAAACATCTCTTTTATTGGAATACGGAAAACAATATGGGGATTTGCTTATCAAAACATCGGCAAATTTAGCACTTTCAACGGACTTAAAAGTGAAACAATCAACTTTTATGAAACCACTTGTGAGTACGACTGGGACAAGTAACTCTAATACTTCTCAAGATTTTGGATATGCTGTGAAACTTGAAGGATACTACGACACACACTCACTTATCAAACTTGGATTTGAGTATGGATATGATTATAGCCCTACAAAGTATGAAGTAGCACAACTTGACAAAGTAAGTAATGTTTGGACATTTGCAAAAAACAAAGTTGATACGGATGTCACAACAACAAAATATTTAGGGAAAATCTATATCGCTCGTAAAATGTTTGGTGACCTAATACCTAGTATTGGATTTGGAAGTATCAATACAAAAACAAAGGATAACTTAGGTGGTGGAACCATAAGCAACAATAACAGTATTTTTGCTATTGGGGTCGAGAAAAGATTTTAAAAAAGTGATTTCAAGTCGCATTAAGGCAATAAAAGTAAAAATATGAAAATTCAAAAAAAGGAAACAAAATGAAAGATTTAGTTTTAAGAAGTACATTAAGTTTAGCGGTAATCGCTACATTATTTAGCGGTTGTGGAGATGCTCCAGTTCCTCAAACACAAAAACAAGCAAATGCTCTAGAAGAGACAGATTTCAGATGCAAACAAGATGGTGAACTTGCTCCAAAATGGACTTGTGACCCATATGTAGAAGGTGCAATTGCAGCTGTTGGGATAGCAAAAAGAAATGCAGGAAATGATAAATCTATGCAAAGAAGTGAAGCTATGGCAGATGGAAGAGATTCATTAGCTGCTCAAATTAGCATCAAAGTATCAAATCTTTTCAAATCATACAAAGGAACTACAGGAAGTGGCGATGCAGCAACATTTGATGCTTCAAGCTCGAAAGTTTCAAAACAATTGGCAAGTGAAACTTTAGCAGGGAGTAAATCTATCGATAGCTGGACAAGTAAGAAAGGGGACTTATATCTTTTGGTAACAGTTTCAAATACTCCAGTAAAAGAAAAAGTTGAAGAAGCTGTGAAAACTTCATTTGGAAGTGACCAAGCGATGTATCAAAAATTTTTAGCTGAAAAAGCTAATGGTGAGCTTGATAGCGAACTTTCAAAAGCTGGAAAATAGTCTCTTAGAAGATTGGTAGAGGAGGACTTTCCTCTTCTACTAGTGAATCAAATCAAAACTGGCAATAAAAATGAAAAAAAATCTCATCCTCCTTATCGTAATAAACTCAATATTTTTTTTGAATGGGTGTGTCAAACAGCCAAACACCAATTCCAAAACAATACAAAAAGAACAGGTGCAACAATCTTTACAAAATAAAACTCCAGCTTGGCTAGATGACCCACAAAAAGAGGCAAATGGAAAGCTAACCGCAGTTGGTTGTGCATTAAGACATATCAATGGAGAAGTCGCTCAAAAAAAACTTGCACTTCAAAGGGCAATTGACGAAATAGCGATGCAAAAAAAGACAAAAGTTCAAACCGTAAACTACACAACAAAAACGATGACAGCATCAGATAAAACTTCCAAAACACAAAGTTCATCTTTGCAAGAGGTTGAAAATGTTGAAGTTTCAACAAAAGTGATGGAATATTATATGAAACCTGATGGTGATATTTGTGTTTGGATTGTTGAAAACTAATGATGATAAAACTATTTTTTATCGCTATTTTTTCAAGTGTACTCTTTGGAAGTGAATTTCAAAATTATCTTAAAGCACACAATGATGAGTTTACAAAATATCAAAAAGACATTGACAACGACTTTGCAACTTATAAAAAAGCGTATGATGAAGCATTCAAAGAATACAAAAGCGAGATAACAAAAAAATGGCCAACGCCAGAAATATCTACAAATTTTAAGTGGGTCGAATATGATAGAGGATATGACTCAAAAAAAGTTATTGACTATCAAAAAAAACTTATAGGTATAGAAGTGATAGCAAAAAACAGCAAAGAAGCGGAACAAAAAATAGGGAAAATCTTTGATGATTTGTTTACTTATGATGTCAATAAAGGATTTTTGAATGATATTTTAGAGCAAAAAATATCTAAAAAATTGGGCTATGGAAGAGAGCCTCTGCAGTCAAATGAAAAACTTATAGGTGATATGTACAAAAAAGACGAACAACAATCTATTAAAAATACTATTGTCGCTGATAAACTCAAAGAAGTTAAATTTAATAATACTCTTATCTATAAAATGGAAATACCATTTCCCCCAAATGCACTTCTCGTAAAAGCAAAACTTTATAAAAATACAGTCAAAGAACAAGCAAAAAAACAAAATTTAGATGAGGCACTTATTTATGCAATTATTGAAAATGAAAGTAGTTTCAATCCTTTGGCGAAAAGTAATGCTCCAGCATTTGGGCTAATGCAAATAGTTCCACAAACTGCTGGAGTTGATAGCTACTATGCAATTTATGGGCAAAAAAGATTGCTTACTAGTGAGTATCTTTTTGAGCCAACAAATAATATTTTGATAGGAAGTACTTATCTTAATATTTTGTATTATACCTATCTAAAGGATATTAAAGACCCAAAAAATAGACTTTATTGTACGATAGCTTCATATAATGGTGGCTCTGGAGGCGTTGCTAGCAGTTTTGGGGCAAAAAGCATAACACAAGCTAGCAATGAAATAAATAGCCTAAGTAGTGATGAATTGTATAAAAAATTGATGGAGGATTTGTCTTCAAATGAAACTAAAAAATATCTTTTTAAAGTACGAAAAAGCTTCAATGAATATGTAAATAATCTTAAAAAGGGGGGTTTATAATGTTCAAAATATTTTTATCTTGTGCAATTTTAACAACTTTTTTATTTGCTGGTGAATATGAAGAGTGGCTAAAAACTCAAAATCAAAGTTATACAAAATACAAAAAATCAATTGATGATGATTTTAGTGATATGCTCAAAAAAGATTGGGAATCATATAAAACTAGCTTTATTCCAACTCCTTATAAAGAGCCAAAACCAAAAGAGATGCCGATGGTAAAAAAAGAAGTTGAAGTGCCAATTGAAGTGATAAAAAGATCTCCAATTGTTAAAATAAAAGAAATTAAAGAGCAAGCTCTTTCAAAAGAGCTTGTACCAAAAGTTATCCAAACTGAAATCCCAAAAGTTGACGCCAAATACAACTCTGTGAATATTGTTTTCTACAATCAACAGATGCTTTTTTTATTGGATAAAAAATATCAATTTAAACTTCAGACGATTTCAAATGATGCCATAAGCAAAAGTTGGGAAATACTTAGTAAGTTGGATTTGTTGGCTCTTACGGATGAGCTAAAAAAACAAAAAGAAGTCTTAAATCTCAATGATTGGGCATTGTATCTATTGCTCCATACTATTGGAAATGAGCTTTACAAAGATGAAAATAAAACAAATATTTTTACTTGGTATATGATGGTAAAACTAGGATACGATACAAAAGTTGGATATAGTGAAGATAAAATTTATCTTATGTCATCTGTCAAACAATCTCTTTATCAGATTCCATTTTTCAATTTAAATGGTAAAAAATACTATATTTTAACTCCAGAAGGTCGGTTAGATAGTGTTGGTTCAATTTACACTTATGAAGCAAATTATCCAAATGCAACTGCCCCACTCTCTTTTGATATGAATACGAAAGCTATTAAACTCACTACAAATGAAAAAATAAAAGATTTTAAATTTAAAACAAATGGAAAACAATATCTCATAAAAAGCTCATTTAGTAAAGATTTAATTGATTTTTACAAAACATTTCCACAAAGTGAGTATCAACTTTATTTTCATTCCAAAAAATCTTCTTTTATGGCAACCAGTTTGTTGAGTTCATTGATTCCATTAATTGAAGGCAAAAGTGAAATTGAAGCTGTCAATATATTACTTCATTTTGTACAAACTTCATTTGCTTACAAAACAGACGAGGAACAATTTTCTTATGAAAAAGTTTTCTTCCCAGAAGAAACTATTTTCTATCCTTATAGTGATTGTGAAGACAGGAGCATTATTTTTAGCTACCTTGTTGAAAATCTTTTAGGTCTTGATGTTGTTGGGGTAAAATTTAGTGACCATCTTGCGACAGCTGTTCAATTTTCTAATAAAATAGATGGAGATAGTTTCGAGTTTGAAGGGAAAAGATACACAATAAGTGACCCAACATATATTTATGCAAATGCAGGAATGACAATGCCTCAATACAAAAATAAGGCTTTTGAAATTATAAAGTAAAATAAACCCGAGTGCTAAGAAATATACAAGTGTCTCAAACTCATTAATCTCTACAAAAAAGAGGTTACTTGATTGGAGAGATTTAGAAAATTATTTATGGCGAGGGGGCTTCTTTTGATTATACATTTAGTCTCAACAAAGAGATGCTTCTAAATCTTTTATAACTTCAATCGTTTTGATATTGGAATTTACTCTAGCTTTCATTGTGTATTTTTTTACATGTTTTGCTAAAATTCTTTGATATTTTTTATAATTGCGTGAACCTATCTCAAATTCACACATTATTTTTTGAATTTTTAGAATGTCTTCTGAGATAGAATTATTTGAATCCATAATTGCTCACTTAAAAATTGATGTCACAATACTCTCATCAAATATTACACTTCAATTTTTATTTATTGAAGTAGTTTTAATACAGTTTGTTGGACTTGATTTGCTTGACTAATAGCATATGTACCAGCTTGTGCGATAATATTTTGTTTATTGAAATTTGCACTCTCTGCTGCATAATCTACATCTCGGATAACAGATTCTGCTGCTTTTATATTTGTAACTTGTGTCATCATATTTCTAATAGCTGATTCTATTTGATTTTGAGTAGAACCGAAGTCTGCTCTCCATGTATTGAGCTGATTGAGCGCTGAATCAAGTTTAATCATAAAACTTCTAGCTCCACCTGCACTCCAAGTACCAACCCCAGCAGATGCTTTTAAAGTCGCAAGAGAAAGTCCAGAACTATTTGCTCTTACACTCCCTGAAAGGGAAGCTGTATTTCCTGCTTTCTCACCCATTTGGAAAGTGAGTGTAGTTGTAGCTGACCCAGATGATGCACCTTGAAGAAGTCCAATACCATTGTAATTTGTTTGATTTGCTATCTCATTAAGCTGAGTTAGTAATTTATCGATATCTTTTCCGATTGCACTTCTACCCTCATTTGAAGTAGTAGCTGTTGCTGCTTGGATGAGTTTTTGTTTTACTATATCTAAAATATTTGACTGTTCTGCCATCGCTTTATCTGCTATTTGTATCAAAGAAACTGCAGAATTACCATTTGAGATTGACTGAGTAATAGAACTAGCTTGAGTTCTTAATTTATCAGCTATTGCCAATCCTGAAGCATCATCTGAAGCTTTATTTATTCTAAGACCCGAACTTAACTTTTCTAAAGAGTTTCGTAAGTTATTGTTCACCTGTGTATTTGATTCTAAAGCTGTTAAAGATGCAACATTTGTGTTAATTCTCATTTTATCTTCCTTGAAAGTGTATAATTTTAATAGGTGTAATTGTATTTAAACATATCTTAAAAATAGATTAATTATGTTAACTGAAGTGCCTATCTATGGGACATCTGTACATTTCTTAATATTAGTTTAGATGATGTATAACGCTTACTTTAACCTATTATTTTTTCTAAAATTACCCCACTTTCTATATGATGGCTATAGGCAAATTGGTCAAAAAAAGCAAACTTTTTTATGCTGTGTGTTAAAGTCAATTCTTCCAAATCTCGTTTTAAAGTTTCAGGATTGCAAGAAATATAGATGATTTGAGAAAATTCACCGCAAAGTTTTCGAGTAGTTTCGTCAAGACCAGCTCTTGGAGGGTCTACAAAGATAGTGGAAAAGTTATAATCTTCAAGGTGAACATTTTCTTGAGCCAATCTTCTAAAGTCCCTCACGCCATTTCTAGCTTCGACAAATTCTTCACTTGACATTCTTATAAATTTAATGTTTTCAATCCAATTTAAGTCACAATTTGTTTTTGCACTATTGATAGAAGTTTTGCTTATCTCTGTAGCTAAAATCTTATCGAACTTTTTACTAAGTGGTAAAGTAAAGTTTCCACCACCACAATAAAGCTCACACAAATCATCATAAGCTTCAATATTATCCAAAACCCATTCTATCATCTTGATATTTACTTTTTGGTTTGGTTGGGTAAATCCACCCTCTTTGTATCTAATTATGAATTTTGAATGTTTAATGTTTAATTGTTCGGTAATGAAATCTTCACTAACGATAATTTTTTGTTTTCTACTTCGTCCTATAATTTTGATACCAAACTTAACTTCTAATTTTTGAGCTTCACTTTTCCAATTATCATCCAACACTGTGTGATATATCAAAGTCACTAACATATCATTTGTCGTGCTAGCTAAAAATTCGATTGAAAAAAGTTTACGATTCAAAGCTTTTGAATTTTCTAATTCCAAAAGTAACTCTGGCATAAGTTTTGAAATTGTGTCATTTACAATACTACAACTTTTGATAG
The DNA here is from genome assembly GCA_945883785.1 of Helicobacter pylori PMSS1. GTDB lineage: Bacteria > Campylobacterota > Campylobacteria > Campylobacterales > Arcobacteraceae > CAIJNA01. The sequence continues at coordinate 173 of CAMCYD010000053.1, read as the reverse complement.
GAATAATATTTTTATCTTTGTCATTCATCGCATAGTGAAGTGTGAAGTTATTTTGCTCATCATAAAGCTTCCAAATACGAAATTCTGCCCTATTTCTAAAAGCTCCATCATCACTTTCAATAATATCAAACGGCTCACTCCACAAGCTACAAAATCTCTCTTTTTCTCTATTG
>CAMCYD010000052.1 GCA_945883785.1 Helicobacter pylori PMSS1 | reverse complement strand
ATTATCCTCTAAAAACAGTTTAAGCTAAAGCACCATTGCATCGTTGGAATTTCTTGACTTACTACCGTAAGTCTGCGAACTTCCGCCTTGCACTGGCACTTCATCTTAAACTCTTTTTTGTAGAGTTTAATTAGTTGGAGGCACTTACCTATGATAAGTATTTTGTAGGAGCGGGTCAACAATATGGTGTTCCACCACTTTTACTTAAAAATATCGCAAAAATAGAAAGCGGACTTAACCCAAAAGCAATATGTTTCAATACAAATGGGACAAAAGATTATGGGTTGATGCAAATAAATACGATACACCTCAAAAGGTTACATAAAGAGTATGGCGTTACTGAACAAATGCTTATGCAGCCAAAAACAAATATCTATGCTGGGGCAGAGATACTTTCAAAAATTATACATGAACACGGATTTAATTTTGAATCAATTGGAAGATACCATTCAAATACTCAAGAATTTAAATCTAAATGGAATGGGAAGCTAACCTTGGAAATTAAAAAATCACTTAAGAAGTCGTAGAATGGAAGTTGAAGAATCATTGATTTGAGACATATTGTAGAAATATTATTGGATAACTCGTGTTTAAGTGGTTTGTAGATACAATCAAGCTTTTAAGTCAAAAAAATACTATCTGGAGAATAAATATATGAAAAAAATGTTAAACAGTTTATTGTTTATAATTGTGGTTATTGGGATAACCTCTTTGTTTGGGGCTAGTAGTTTAGAAAATACGATGCTTATTGAACAACTGAAAAAAGACAAATCTTTGCAGGAAAAAGTAAAAACAGAGCAACAAAAAATGGCAGTTTCTATTCCAACTACGCCCATAAAGGATGCAAAAACAGTTATTGTTGAAGCACCTGTCAAAGAGTCAATAACTAAAAATGAAGATGTTGAAAAAAAAGCTGTTGATATAAAACCAAATAATGTATATACTGCAGATAATTACTATAAAAATTTTACTCCATTTTATTATGAGGACCAGATTTCTTTAGTGGATGAAATTGAAAAAAGACAAGTTTCTATCAAAACAGATACTGTTTTATCAAAGTTTGGAGCTAAGTTTTTTGAATCTTCTAGTGATGAGTTACAAACATCTGGAGTTCCAGATGACTATATATTGGCAACTGGAGATAGTGTAAAAATATCTGTGTATGGTTTAAGCGAATATGAGGGTGAGCTTACAATCAATAATGATGGAAAAATAGTAATTCCTCAAATTGGTGCAATGAGTATAAGAGGAATGAAATACAAAGATGCAAAATCAACAATTTACAATAAACTAAAAGCAACTTATCCAAATACAAGTATAAATATTACAATTGGAAATACAAGTCCTTTTTCTGTGAGTGTTGTTGGTGAAGTTGTAAGACCTGGTTTATATACAGTCAATGCACTTTCAAAAGTAAAAGATGCACTTTCTAGAGCAGGCGGAATTAGTAATAATGGAACAATGAGAGATATTCAAGTGAAGAGAAACGGAAAGGTTGTTGCTACTTTTGACTTGTATGATTTACTTCGAGACGGAAAAAATAATGGTGATGTGTATTTGTATCCTGGGGATATTATTTTTGTACCAACCGCAAAAAAATTAGTGTATTTGGATGGAAATGTAAAATCACCTGCAGTTTACGAGTTGCAGGGGAATGAAACTTTGAAAGATTTGCTTGAAATTTCTGGTGGACTCCATAGTGATACTACGAAAACAGTTAAAATATTTAGAAGTGAAAATGGAACAAGAACACTATTTGAAGCACAACAAAATGAAAAAGTAACACTTCATGATGGAGATAAAATTGTTGTTGGTAAAATTTCTGATGTTACTGATAATGTTGTTTATTTGTATGGAAATGTGTATAAAAATGATTCGATTTCAATTATTAAAAATGATACAGTTGGAAGTTTATTTAAAAGATTAATTGATTTTTATGGAACTCAAAAAGTGTTTATGTCAAATACTGATATGAGCTATTTTTTAGTAAAAAGGGTTGATAAAGATACTTTAGAGCCAAAAATACTTTCAGGAAATTTATCATCAGCGGTACAAGGAGATAAAACATTAGATGTGAAACTTCAAAGTGAAGATAAAATATTTATTTTCAATCAATCAATGACACAAGATATAAAATATATCTCTGTAAATGGCGAAGTTTTACGAGGTGGAAAATTTAAATACTTCAATGGGATGAAACTTATTGATGCCTTGATGGCATCAGGCACAAAAAAAGAGTCAGATTTAACAAAAATAAAAGTTCTTTCTTTGAAATCAGACAATAGCTATGATATTAAATATTATGATTTTGAAAATGCAAATAGTGTGTTGTTAAATCCTTATGATGATATCAATGTGACCAATTTTAATAATGACGATGTTTTTGAAAAAGTAACTATTAAGGGTGCTGTTGTAAGTGAAGGGATATATTTATATTCAAAAAATTTATCATTAAGCAACCTTGTAAAACAAGCAGGTGGACTCAAACAAAATGCAAACAAAGAAAATTTTGAATTGGTAAGCTATAAAGTTGAAAATGGTGTGCGAAAACATACTATAGCTATTGTAAATTTTAATGATGCCCTGGAAAAAAATCTTACTCTTCAACCGTTTGATGAGATTACAATAAGACAAGTAAGTCAATGGAATGAACCAAAAACTATCACTTTAAAAGGTGAAGTGAAATTTCCTGGAGTGTATACAATAATGCCAGATGAAAAACTTTCAAGTGTTCTTCAAAGAGCTGGAGGTTTAACAGCATCAGCGTTTGTAGAAGGGGCAGTTTTTACTAGAGTTGATATTCAAAAATTGCAACAAGAAGGGTTTAATAAACAATTGAATGATTTGGAGTCTTCGATGTTGTATATTTCAACACAACCCGATGAAGCTGGAAAAACAGGGGGTTCTGCTGAAGTGTTGCAAGTTTTAGATTCTGTTAGAAAAAGAGCTGCAGAAACTGTAATGCTCGGAAGATTGGCCATAAAGCTTCCAAAGAATATGAATGATTTGTTACATAGTGAATATGATTTGATTTTAAAAGCTGGTGATACTCTTACTATTCCTGAAGTTGAGCAATCTGTAGCTATAATGGGTGAGGTTATGAATCCAACTGCTGTTGCGTACACTGAAAAAAATGATTTGTGGGATTTTATTGATCAAGCCGGAGGAATCAAAAATAGCGGAGATGATGCTGCAATATTTGTAATAAAAGCAAATGGAGAATCTAAAAGAGTCACTAAATACTTCTTATTTGGAACCAATGTACCGACAATCGAAACTGGTGATACAATTGTTGTTCCTTACAAAATCAATACCTTTAGTGGTCTTAAATTTGTTAAAGATATCACAAGCATCATTTATCAAATAGCAGTATCTGCAGCTGCACTCAAAACAGTCGGAGCATACTAATGGAACACAATCAAATAATAGAAGAAGATGAGATAGATTTACGAGAATTGGCAAAAACTATTGGAAGATATAAGTGGAGTATTTTATTTTTTGCTATTCTTGTGACAGGCTTAGCAGTTGCATTTGCTTTGAGCAAACCAAATGAGTACGAGTCAAGCACACTTTTGATGCCTCAAGAAAATGCAAAACCAAGTATTGGTGGTGGATTGGCTGCTCTTGCTGGGATGGCTGGTGTTGATGTAGGTGGAAGTGGAGCACCTGGTGCTGAAGAGTCTTTTAATGCACTTTTAAAAAATTATGATTTTATGAAAACATTTGTCGTGAAATATGATTTGCAAAATAAATTAAATTCGCAAGAATCACAAAAAAATTATCAGTTTGCACTTGGATATGACGGAGTTTATAAAATGTTGGCTGGGAAACAAGAAGTAGCACCCATAAAGATAGATATCAATGATACAAAAATATCTCAAGAGGAATTGGTTTTTAATACAGTAAAAAGTCTCTCATCAACGATAATAATAGTAGCCGATAAAAAATCAGCTATCATCACTATGTCTGCTAAACATAATGACCCACATATGGCAAAGTATTTAGTGGAGAGTTTTTTGACCTTCTCAAGTAGCTACTTGAAAGCTAAAGATATGGAAAATAATGACAAACAAATTACATATTATAATGAAGCGATGAGAAATACGAGTGATATAGCTTTGAAAGTAAAACTAGCTGAGTTAGCATCTGCACTTATTCAGAAGAAAGTACTTTCAGATGCAAATGAATTTTATAATGTAAAACAATTTACAAAACCAGAGGTTGCTTATGTAAAAGATAAAGTGGGACCAAAAAGAGGTTTGGTTGTAGTGGTTGCATTTGTTACTTCCCTTATCCTTGGAATATTTGGAGTATTTTTTATTGAGTTTATTCGAGGAAATAAAGAAAAAAATAAAGAAGAAGCTAAAAAAGAGAAGTAATCTTTTTTAGTTTTAAGTTGTTGTATCCATATCCACAAATGCATATGTTGTATCAACAGAGTGCAAAAACTCTAAAATTTTTTTTGTTTCTTTTCCTCTTATCAAAATTTCATATCGATATTTATTAGCTATTTTAAAAACATCACATTCTTTAAATCCTACAAGTTCAATACCTTTGTGAAAATGGATGACTTGACCAACATAAAATTCCATAAGTTCTTTTGCTTTCAAGCCATTTGTATGACTAAAAACGATTCTTGCAAGGCGTACATTTGGTGGATAGAGTTCACCTCTTTCAAAAAGTTCGTTTTTCAAAAAATCTTCATAATCAGATTGCTCCATAAAAGTTTGGAAAAACTCTTGATTTTTGGTTTGGATAAGCACTTCTCCTGCTCCATTTCGTCCACTTCTTCCAGCTATTTGAAGAGCCAAAGAGAGAGCTTTTTCTTTTGCTTTGTAGCTTGTCATATTCAAAACGGAGTCAATTCCAAGAATGATTGCTAAGGTTACATTATGATAATCATGCCCTTTTGAGAGCATTTGAGTGCCGATTAAAATTTCTATTTTATTGTCATTAAAATCTTTAAGAATTTTCTTCAAACTTGTTTCTGTTTTGACACTATCTCTATCAAAAGTTGCTATTGCATTGTTTGGAAAAATCTCTTGAAGTTGACTTTGAAGTTCATTTGTCCCCAGTCGATAATTTTTCAAGATACCCGTTTTACACGATGGACATTTCTCAATTATTTGTTGTGTGTAGTTGCAGTAATGGCATTTAAGTGCTTTTTGATTTTTGTGAAGACTGAGTGCAACTGAACAAAATGGGCACTCTATCGCTTTTCCACAATCGCTACAAATTTGGTATTTGAAATTTGCACGAGTGGGTAAAAAGATGATGATTTGTTCATTTTTAGCTAATTTCTCTTTTATTCTTTCAATGATGGAGTTATTGAGTTTGAGAGGAGAATTGTCATAAATAAACGATTTATTTGTAGGGAAGAAAGTCTCTTTAAGCCTAAAATAAGGCACTTTTGAAAAAGAATTTAAAGAAGGTGTTGCACTCCCCAGAATGATTTTGATATTGTATTTATGGCTAAGATATATTGCTAAATCTTTTACATTGAGTCGTGGTTTTTGTTCTGCTTTGTATGAGTCATCATGCTCCTCATCGACAATAATGAGCCCAAGATTTGGATAAGGCAAAAACAAAGAAGACCTAGCCCCAGCCACTATTGTAATCTCTCCATTTGAAAGTTTTACTAAGATTTCATTTTTCTTTTTTTGAGATATTTTAGAGTGCCAAATAGCTACAGTTTCTCCAAAAACTTTTTTTAAGCGTTTTTCCATTTGGGGTGTGAGGGCGATTTCTGGAAGCAAATAAACACAATTTTTCCCATCATTTATAGTTTCTTCTATCGCTTTTAAGTAAATTTCTGTTTTTCCACTTCCTGTGGCAGCAAACAAAAGAGAACGAGTATGTTGTTTTGTAAATGAAAATGCTTCTTCTTGGAGTAGCGAGAGGGTGATATTTGTGTCAAAATTATTTTTTGAAATATATATTGGTGTTTTATTTTGAAAAGGGATGTATAAGCTCAAGGCTTCACCTATGCTACAAACATAATAAGTAGCTATAAAATTTGCAGTTTCAAGAATAAAATCTGTGTAATATAACTCTAAAGCTTGAGTAATTTCGGTACATGTAAAAGTTGGTTTTTCCACCTCTTTCAAAACAACGCCAAGATTTTCTTGTTTTCTATTTTTTAGAGAAACCATCACTTGTGAGCCTATAGTGATAGTCTTTTTTGATTTGTAAGTTAGAGGTGTTAGTGGCGATTTTAGAAGGGCTATTTCATAATACTTTTCACTCATTCCATCACCTTTTGGCAAAGAGTATTTTCTCCATCACACACAAAAGTGAGTTCATTTTTATCGTACATAAATTCAAGTTCAGAGGTTTGACTAAAATGAAAAAGATAAGTGTTATTGCTACTTTTGCTCCAAAATGGATAGTTATGTGTATTTTTGATGGGATGTTCTAAAATTTTACTAAAAAGATTTATTTCATCATCCTCTAAATTATCTAAATCAAACGAAATATTCTTCATAATACAACTATCTTTGTAATTTTTAAGACCATTGTTTATAGCGGCTAAATCTGAAGAAAGTTTTACAAAAGAACTGCTAGAAGAGATTGAAAAAAGTTTTGGAAGTGCAACAGAGGCTATAACAGCCATAATCGCAATAGCAAAAATAAGTTCAATTAAAGAGAATGATTTAGAATATTTTCGCATCTATTTTGGAAGATAGGGTTTCGAGTGCTCTTTCAAGTTCTGCAAGTTCATGTGTTTTTTTGATGTAGGCCATAAGTAAATCTGTTGTCTCAATATTTTTATCAAGATCAAGAAATTTTTTGATTCCATTCGCCATTTTTTGGTCAGAATCAGTACCGATATCTACGGTATAAGCCTTATGATTGATGTGAAAAGTCATCGCTTACCCCCTGTTTTTTGATATCTGTGATGTGTTGCAGGGCTTTATCGATATTAAGCAACATATTTTCATTATTTGTTTTTAATCTGTCGTTCAAATCATTGAGCATTTTGATATCGTGCAACAATGTATTTTTTTCATTCTTTAAAGCCTCGACTTCTAAGAATAAAGAATCAATTTGATGGTTTAATTTTTCTAATATATACATAAGCTACATTATACAAAAATAATTATAAATTTATTATATTTTATGTATAATTTTTTTCTAAAACTGCATAACTATAAGTACAAAAATAACTAAGTAGTAACTAAAATATAGGAGCTTGTTTGAATTTCGATCAAAATTTTTTAAAAACATTGACTGTTCTTTATGTTGAAGATGATGCACATGCTAGAACAACATTTTCTAATATATTAGTAAAATTATTCAAAAAAGTTTTTATTGCCGAAGATGGAAGACAAGGATTGGAATATTTTAAAAGAAATCATGCAATCATAGATGTCATTATAAGCGATATAAATATGCCCCATATGAGTGGTTTGGAAATGCTAGAAGGGATGCGAAATATCAAAAAAGACACTCCTTTTATCTTCACAACAGCTCACCAAGAAAATGATTTTTTACTGGGTGCTTTAAAATATGGAGTATATCATTATGCAAATAAACCTGTAAATATCAAAGAGATTGTTTATAAAGTCCAAGAAGCATGTCAAGTTCAGTACCAATATGCCATAGCGATGCACAATCACAAAGAAGCACAAAGTTATCTCAATGTTATTAATCAAGTGGCAATTGTTTCTAAAACTGATTTATTGGGAGATATAACTTATGTGAATGACATGTTTTGCAATATTTCAGGGTATGACGCATCTGAACTTATTGGGTATAGCCATAAGATTATTAAGCATCAAGATACTTCAAACAAAGTTTATAAAGAGATGTGGGAGAAAATACGAACAGGTCATAAATGGGCTGGAAAACTCAAGAACAAAGCAAAAGATGGAGATGCTTATTTTGTCAATGCCAGTATTTTTCCTATTTATGATGAATTTGATAGTGAGATCGTTGGTTATATGTCTATTCAATTTCTGACAACTTCTGAAGAAAATGAAAAAAGAGAATACAAAGCACATATTAGACAAATTACTTTAGAACAAAAGAAAAATGAAGCGGAACTTAAAAAGCAAATAGCGATTTTAGAAAAAAAAGTAAATCATGAAGAATATATGGATATTTTAGAAGAAAATTCCACAAAGGCAACAACCCAAAATAAAAAGCTTATAAAGCAGATGGATTATTACGAAGATAAAATAAGAAATTTTGAAAAAGAAAAGATAGATATTCAAAAAGCAGCAAAAGAACATTTCTTTAATATTATGGAAGAGAACAAAACTTTAAAAAGTCAAAATATAATTATGAGAAAGAAACTTACGCAATTAGAGATTGATTTTGAGAAACAAACTCATGAGATTTATAGACTCAATGAGCAAGTCAATCAGCAAAGCAAAGTAGTATTCGATTTAAAAGATGTGATTGAACATAGAGAAAGTCAATTGGCTAAATATCAAAAAATAAATAATTGATGTGGAATAAAAGAATTAATCTTCAGATGAGAATTAGAGTATTGGATAAAAAATAATAGTGGAAACAATTGATATTATTTCTATAATCACGATAGCTTTTTTAGGCTCATTTGGACATTGTGTTGGGATGTGTGGTGGAATAGTTATCGCTTATAGTAGCACAAAAGTGAAAGATGATTTTAGTAAAGCAAAACAAACTTTGAGTCATCTTTTGTACTCTTTTGGAAGAATTACCACTTACACATTGCTCGGTGCTATTTTTGGTGCTATTGGTGGGGTTGCGACATTTTCAAATATGGCAAATGGGATACTTTGGGTAGTAGCTGGAATAGCTATGATTTTGACTGGATTTTCACTTTTAGGAAAAATAAAATTTTTGACACTTATCGAACATAGTGTCTCAAAAACAACTTGGTATCAGCAAAGTTTTAAAGCACTTTTAGGGGAACAAACTCTTTTTAGTTTTTATCTTTTGGGACTTTTAAATGGGCTTTTACCTTGTGGGTTTGTTTATTTTTTTGCTATAACGGCAGCCAGTACAGGAAGTCCTGTATCTGGTGCTTTGGTAATGTTTATCTTTGGACTAAGCACTATTCCAGCTCTTTTTTCTTTAGGATTTTTTGTAGGATTATTTAATAAATCAAATTTTAGAAGTATTATGATAAAACTAGCAGCGATAAGTGTCTTAATCTATGGGTTGTACACTATATACAATGGATATACATATATTGTAAATCCAAATAAAACTTTACTGGAGTGCCACACAAAATGATAAAAATATTTTTAGTTCTCATCCTCTTCGTTTCATCTTCATTTGCTTTTGAAGATGTGTATTTCTTGCCAAAAGATTCAAAAAAAGTCCAAAAAGATATGGAAAAATATATCACAAATGCGAAAGAAAGTATCGATATAGCTATGTACAATCTTAGTTATCGAAAACTGGTAGATTTGCTTAATGAAGCGAGTAATCGTGGGATAAAGGTGAAGATATTTTATTATAAAAAGAAAGCAGATTTGGATGAAAGAATCGAAACTGTAAAAGTTCTAGATAAACTTCATACAAAACTAGCTATCATCGATAAAAAAATAGTGATTTTTGGAAGTGCAAATTGGACAGATGAGACTTTTAAAGATAACTATGAAGTTTTTTATATAACAGACAGAGATGAATTAGCAAAACAATTCAATGATTTTTATAAAACTATCAAAAGAGATAGATAGTTAAAAATAAAGCTTTTTATAAAGTAGAAAAGAAGGAAATAGATGTTAGAGATAGCGATAATTGGGTATTGTATATTTTTTCTAGTAAATTTTTATACAACATTTATGCAGATAGATTATGTGCAAAAAGCAAAAAATGGTAATCCAGTGATTTTAAATCAAAGTGGTTTTCGAGTTGCTGGAGAGTATAGTATAGAGTCAAATAAATTAGGATTATTAACAATTTTGTATGATTTTGTACTCTTTTTCCTTTGGATTGGATTTGGATTAGAAACTTTAAACACCCTTACAAACGAATATACAAGCTGGATGAAAGCAGTTGTATTTATCGATAGTTTTATCATTATCAATTGGCTTTTGGGATTGCCATTTGATTTATACAGTACTTTTGTGATTGAGAAAAAATATGGTTTTTCAAATATGACGAAAAAACTGTATATTCAAGATACTCTTAAAAGTGGGGTTCTGTTTTTGATATTTGGAAGTGCGGTTGTCGCTGGACTTTCCCTTATCATTGAGAATTTTCCCTCTTGGTGGATAGTTGGATTTGTTTTTATTTTTGCAATTTTGATTGTAATCAATATGCTTGCCCCTTATTTTATGATGTTGTTTAACAAATTTGAACCTTTACAAGATGAGGTGTTGCGGGAGAAAATAGAAAAACTTTTACAAAGTGTTGGTTTTGAAAGTTCTGGTGTTTTTAGTTCAGATGCTTCCAAAAGAGACAATCGTTTGAATGCTTATTTTGGTGGGCTCGGTGGTTCTAAGAGGGTTGTTCTGTTTGATACTTTGATTGAAAAACTTACCCACAATGAACTTTTAGCAGTCCTTGGTCATGAGTTGGGTCATGCAAAACATGGGGATATTTATAAAAATATAGGGATTATGGGATTTGTCCTTTTTATCTTTTTTGCGATATTTGGAAATCTTCCAGAAGAACTTTTTTTAGGACTTGGAATTGCAAATGAGCCGTATGCTATTATCGTTGTATTTATGATGTTTTCACCTATTTTGTCATTTTTTTTAATGCCAATAATTAGTGCGATGAGTAGACACAATGAGTATGCAGCGGATAGATTTGGAAGTGATTTGAGTTCAAAAGATGATTTAGTAAATGCTTTACTCAAACTTGCAAATGAAAATAAATCGTTTCCACTCTCTCATCCTATCTATATCTTTTTTCACTATTCCCATCCTCCACTTGTAGAGAGATTTAAAGCATTGGGGTTTTATGGAGCTGGTATTTCGCAGCTTCAAGATGATATCGCTTTGCAAAGTGATTGTGGTATAGAGTTTGGGAAATAATAAATGAACAACAAACCAAAATACCATCTTTTTAAAAATACACAGTATGCAATAGAGGGGCTTATCCATGCACTCAAAACTGAGAGTTCTTTTAAATTAGAACTTATGGCTGGGGTTATTATTATCCCACTTATTTTTATTTTGGATTTTGTGTTGATTGAAAAAGTGGCTCTTTTGATGACTGCTATTTTGGTACTGATTGTTGAGCTTATCAATAGTGCTATAGAAAATGTAGTTGATTTGGTGACAAAAGAGATCCATCCACTTGCTAAAAGTGCAAAAGATATCGGTTCTACCGCTGTGATGTTTGCTATTGGGCTTCATCTTCTTTTATGGGTTATCTTTCTTCTGTGAAAAAATCTTTTCATAATGAACTATTTTTCTTTAGTTTGAGGCAAAATTTAATCAAATTAAGGAGTTTACATAAAGTAAATGACGAAATTTTATTCAATTTTAACGATGAAATTAAGGAAAAGAGTTTATGAAAATTGCTATTGTCAAATTATCTGCAATGGGTGATATTATCCATGCGATGGTCGCTTTACAGTTTATAAAAAAAGCGATACCTGAATCGAAAATAGACTGGATAGTAGAAGAGGGATTTAAAGGTATTTTGGAAAATAATCCCCATATCGATACTATCTTAACGGTAAATCTTAAATCAATCAAAACAAAAAAAAGTGAAATCTCTACCCAATACAAACTTTTAAAAGAGTATGGAAAAAATAATTACGATGTAGTGATAGATGCTCAAGGGCTTTTAAAATCAGCAATTGTTTCAAGAATTATCGGTGGAAGAGTAGTTGGGAGTTTTGTAGCTGGATTTGATATTGATAGTATCAGAGAAAAGCTCGCTTCACTTTTTTATGATAAGAAAGTTTATATCCCTTACGAAAAGAATGCAATTGAAAGAAGTTTAAAAGTGATAAGTGAACCACTTGGATTCAAAGTAACAAAAGAGGATATTTTGGCTAAAGAGCCATTTTTGTATTCCAATTCACAATTTTCAATTCACAATTTTCAATTCACAATTATTTTTGTAGTTGGTGCATCAAAGCCTAATAAAATTTATCCAAAAGAGCAATTTTTAGAAATTGCAGAGAAACTTAAAGAGAATATTTTAGTTGTTTGGGGAAATCAAGAAGAATATGAAACAGCACTTTGGCTCAGTCAAAATTCAAATTTTATAACCCTAGATGAAAAGGGAACTTTGGATGATTTAAAATTCAAAATTCAAAATTCAAAATTAATTATTGGTGGTGATACAGGACCGACCCATATCGCTTGGGGGATGAATATTCCCTCAATTACAATATTTGGAAATACACCAGCATATAGAAATACCTATGAAACAGCTATCAATAAAACTGTCAAATCAAAAAGTGTAGTTAATCCATTGAAGTTGGATAAAGATGATTTTTCTATTTATAAAATTGATTCAAATGAGATAGTGGCGATAGCGAGAAAGCTCCTTAAATGATAGATTACCTTTTATTTTTACTCTATAAATCTTTTAAATTTATCGTTCTTCTTTTCCCAAAAAGTGTAGTAAAAATCTTTTTAGATGGTATGACAAACCTTTTGTATTGTGTCAATCGTGAACACAAAAGGTATGCAAAAGCAAACCTAGATTTTGTATATGGTGATACGATAAGTGAGAAGAGAAAATGGGAAATCGTAAAAGGAAGCTATCAAAATTTAGTCTATAATCTGTATGAATTTATTGAAAATCAAACTTTAGATTTAGAAGGATTTGAAGCAAAGATAACAGTTGAAAATGAACATTTTATGACTGATGCACTCAAAAATAATCGTAAAATCATCTTAATCACGGCACATTATGGAAATTGGGAATATGGAAATACTTTTATTCCTCTCAAATATAGACCAACCACAATGGTGGGACGACCAATGAACAATAAATATCTAAACGATGAATTAGATGCTACACGAACAAAAAATAATACTCAAATGTTGACAAAAAAAGATGCAAGTCGTGGACTTGTAAAGGCTTTGAAAGAGGATAGAATCATAGGGATGGTGATAGACCAACATAGTGGAAGTGGAATAGAAGTGGAGTTTTTAGGACATAAAGTGAAACAAGCAGATTCTGCTTCAAGACTTGCAGTCAAATTTGATGCAATCATTTTACCACTTTTTTTTACAATGGACAGTTTTGGCAAATATACAGCAAAATTTTACGAACCAATAGAAGCAAAAGATTTTGAAGGGGAAAACCAAATTTTAAATCTCACACAAGCCGAGGCAGATGTGATGAGTGAACATATCTTATCAAAACCTGAACAGTGGTTTTGGCAACATAAAAGATTTAAAGAATATAACAAAATTATTTATAGCTAAAAAATAACCAATAAGTTATTGTTTAGCTCATTGGTTGGTAGTACTTATCTCTTTAATTCTATTCTCTACATTCATTGTACTATTATGATATCTTGTGTATCTTGTATTTTCATAAATCCCTCTACAAATATCTTCCATCTCTTTTGCAATTTGTGGATATTGTGTTATTAAATTATCATTTTCTTTATTAAAAAAATACTCAAATAGTCTTTTATCTGTCCCATCAGCTCTTACTCTAAAGATATATTTCTCACCAATAAGATTAATTGTAGGATTATCTTCATGGGTCATAAAAAAAGTGTAGTGAGGCTTTTTATCAAAATTTTTATCCAAAATATCTCTACCAAAGGTAGAATTTACATAAGGCTTGCCAGTCAATCCAGCTATTGTTGCCATAATATCAACTTCACTTACAGGATAATGCACTTGTCTATGTTTGATGAGTTTTGGTGCATAAATCACAAGTGGAGTGTGAAGCGACCCAGAACCATAGAATTCATCAGCTTTATGAAGATGATCAGCTCGTCTTGGCAGTCCGTGGTCGCCCACAAAAATAAAGATTGTATTGTCAAAATATTTCTCTTTTTGTGCCAAAGTAATCAGTCTTTTGACACTATAATCAAGAAACATTTGTCCATCTAATTCATTTTGCAAGCCATCAAAACTATGTTTTAAAAGTTGCTCTTTTGATACTTTTTTTGGTTCAACAAAGCCAAAATTTTCTTTTGGAATAGTGTTAGGGGAATGATTTCCTGCTAATTGTACAAAAGCAAAAAATGGTTCTTTTTCATTTTTGAGAACATCATTCACTTCACCAGCTAAATGAGCATCACTTATCCCCCAAACATCATTTCGTGGGCTTTCATATGATGCTTCTTCTCTTGAAATTATTCCATCAACATTTCCTATAACACCTCGTACATTTCCCCAACTCAAACTCCCACCTATAAAGTACATTTTTTTGTACTCTTTTAATGAATTTAAAATCATATTTTGTTCAACTATCATAGGATTTCTTGAACTTGTTTTCATTCTTTCAGCATCTACAGAACCTGTCATAGCCGTCCATACACTTCTGGCAGTTCCTGCATGAGGAGTAAAATAACTAGAATAAGTAATTCCCTTATCACTCATATGTTTTAAAAATGGAGTTGGATTGAGAGGATTTCCTGAGATGCTTGTTCTTGCATAACCAGTTGACTCTCCTAAAATAAATACTACATTTGGTTTTATAAATTTATACTCTGCATCGTGATTTGGAATAACAACTCTAGCCAAACTAAGTTTGGCGGCATCTTTATTTTCTACTTCTAAAAAATCTGCAACAACATCATAATAGTGTTTTGTGAGCTTTTCATCATATTTAACATCTGTATTTTTTAAGGTATTTCCAAAATATGTCACAGGGTTTGAAGAGAGATAAGATAAAAAATTATTTGACGACCAAAAAGCCTCACTCCATCTCCAAGGATAAAGTTCAACCTTCCCATATCCTGCAAAAGTAAAGAGTATTGTAAAAATACCATATACCATAATTTTCTTCTTGAGTGAAAAGGCTACATCTGTTTTATCTACGATAGAAAATAATTTTCGCAAAAGTAGAAAAATGAGGAGAAAAAAGAGTGCTGAAAGTATTAAGGCACTATTGACAGGATAACCCTCTTGTGCCATCTTAAATGCTTCACCAAAATCATACAAAAACGTGATAAGTGTATTATCAACTAATTTTTTGAAAAAATCATAATAGGCAAAATTTATCACATACAAAACAACAATGATGATGTTTGAAAGTAAAATATAGCTAAGCCAAAAATATTTTCCAAAAGTAGATTTGAAAATACCAAGATATTTGATACCTGCGAATAAAAAAATGGGTGCATTGATGATAACAATGAGTTGAATATCAAATCGAAACCCAGTCCAAAATGAGTACAAAATCTCATTTGAAGTGTACGCAGAAGCATATTTATGAAATCCTACAAAAAAAGCAATCCTAAAGATTGTAAATAATACAAGTTCACTAAAAGCCAAGATACTTAGAAATCTTATAAGTTTTGGTAGTTTTAAAAATCTTTCAAACATAGTTATTTTACCAGTTGATTTATAGTTGCATCGTTTCCAAGACTTCGTGGTTTGTATTCGATAAGAAACTTCCCTTTGTCTTTATTTGGTGCAAAACTACTACGATATAGTGGTGGAAGTTCTGTGACCAATCTTGTAAGTTTTCTTGCTTCCTCATTTGTGGTTTTAGTGTATTCGATTCTATAAAGTGCGGAATAAATCTCAGCTCGTCCAGTCCCATGATAACAATGAATTAATACAGGATATGAAATATTGTTGTCTAAAACTTCAAAAAATTTAGTCAGAGTTTGTTTTGTTGGAACTTGAGGCGAAGGGATATTGATATGTTGAACACCTTGAATTTTTGCTATCGCTTCTGCTTCTGCATCTATCTCTTTTTGGTTTACTGGATTGAGTTCACTGTAAGCAGCATCACCACCATCTCGAAGGTCAATAACAGTTTTAATATGGTGTTCCTTGATGTAACTAGCAAGTTTTTCTGGAGGAATCGCTGCTGATTTATATACTTTATTTGCATCAATCGTCTCAAATCTGTAGTTAAAATGGACATACCAAACATAGTATCCTATACTGATTAAAAGCAATAAGCCTAGTGTTTTAAAAATGTTTTTGATAGTCATTGTTGTGTTCCTGAAAGTTAAAATGTCGTGGATTTTACCGAATAGTTAATAAAATCGATGTTAAGTTTATTTTTGTTAGTATTCTGTTTTAATTTATTAT
>CAMCYD010000051.1 GCA_945883785.1 Helicobacter pylori PMSS1 | reverse complement strand
AGTTTTTTCATAGGTGAAAATACTCCACCATCAAGAGCATTTGTAGTGTTATGAATCACAATATCTTTTTCATTTTTGTAGGTAAAAAGATAGGGTAAATTTGTTATCAAACTTTTGTATGCCGACCTAATTTTAGGATGGGTAAATTGTAGTAAATTTTTTTTGAAATCTTCTATAGATACTATGGTTAAAGGATTTATTAGTGGCGGACGAGGAGAGATTTGAACTCTCGGTACCCTTGCGGATACGACACCTTAGCAGGGTGCTGGTTTAAGCCACTCACCCACTCGTCCAAAAAAGTTCCGAAGTATAGGTGAAAAGAGATAAAGAAACCCTTAAAAAAGTTATAACTTTTCTAAAATTTTCTCAACCACCTCATTTGGATTTGTAGCTTTGTAAATTGGTCGACCAACCACTATAAAATCAACCAATTGTTCTTGTGCTAAAGCGATATCAGCTACTCGTTGTTGATCTTCTGCATCTTCACCAAACGGTCTAATCCCAGGGGTTAATGTGATAAATGCTTTGCTTGTGTTGTTTTTGATATCTAAACTCTCAAATGCAGAGCAAACAACACCATCAAGTCCAGCTTCATAACTATCTTTTGCAAAAAGAGTTGCTTTTGTCTTAATATCTTCATTATAAATTTCTTTAAAATTTTCATTATCAAAACTTGTCAAAGCAGTTACAGCCAAAACTAAAGGACGATTAGGAACATCTTTAATCCTATCCATCACCTCTTTCATCGCAATCTTTCCAGCACTTGCATGGACATTAAACATATCAACACCAAGCTGACTTATCTCATAGGCTGCATCCGCCATAGTATTTGGGATATCATACAATTTCAAATCAAGAAATATTTTAAAATTTGGATTTATCTTTTTTAATGCTTCTAAAAAAACTTTTCCATCTCGTATATAACTTCGAAATCCAACTTTGAGCCAAATATCGTAATCTTTCAAATTTGAAGCCAAAGCTAAATTTGCCTCCATACTCTCATTATCAAGTGCTACACAAAGTTTCATTTTCATTTTTAAATACTATCCAATAGCCCATTGATAAATTTTGGAGCATTATCACTTGCAAGTTTTTTAGCTAATTCAATAGCTTCATTTATTGCTATCCCTTTATCTATCTTTTTAAATGTTATTTCATAGATTGAAAGTCTTAAAATTGCTTTTTCAACAGCACCAACTTCATGAATATCTCTTTGTTTAAGATGTTCCGAAAGCACTGTATCGATACTTTCTAAGTTTTCAATGACACCCTCGAAGAGGTCTTGTGCAAACTCTTTTTGTTTATTTCTTATCTTTTTATCTTCAAAAATAATATCAGAAAACTTTGCAATTGTAGTATTTCCCAAATCGTAAGCATAAAGTAACCCTACTACAGATTCCCTTGCTTGTGTTCTTGTTGCCATTATTTCTCCATCGCTTTATAAAGACTCAACATCTCTATGATTGTAGTCATCGCTTCAGCCCCTTTGTTTCCAACTTTACTTCCAGCTCGCTCAATTGCTTGCTCAATTGTGTCAGTTGTTAAAACACCATTTGATACAGGAAGTCCAGATTTCATAGCTGCCGTTGCTATCCCTTTTGTTGCTTCAGCACTAATATAATCAAAATGAGGAGTTGCCCCACGAATCACAGCACCAACGCAACAAACAGCATCGTATTTTCCACTTTCGAGTGCTTTTTGCAATGCAAATGGGATTTCAAATGCACCTGGAACAAGGATAAGATCAAGTTTATTTGTATCTCCACCATGTCTTTTAAAAGAATCCTCAGCACCCTCAACCAATCTATCTGTAATGATATGGTTAAATCTACCACAAATAATCGCTACTTTTTCATCTCCATTTAATCTTAAATTACCTTCTATTATATTCATATTTTTTCCTTTTATTTTATTTATTTGTTTAACTCTAACACATCTTGAATTTTAAATATATCATCAATTGTTTTATATAAATCTTCTATTTTTAACATATTTGGTCCATCACTTAAAGCACAACTTGGGTCAATATGTGTTTCAAAGAAAAAACCATCAACCCCAACAGCAGCAGCAGCTCTAGCTAAAGAGGGGACAATAGCACTATTCCCACCAGTTGTCTCACCAGTGCTCGGAACTTGAGCTGAATGTGTCGCATCAAAGATAACTGGTGCATAATTTCTCATCGTGATAAGATTTTTCATATCAACGATAAGGGAACCATACCCAAAAACATTTCCCCTTTCACAAAGCCATACACCATTCTCTTTTGATGTTTGATAGTTTATCTCACTGACACCTCTTGTATTTAACACTTTTCCAACAGGATGTTTCATACTTTCACTTGCTAAAAACTGCCCTTTTTTGATATTGACTATACATTTTGTTTTTCCACTTGCTACAAGTAAATCTGTTTGGCGACATAAAAATGCTGGTATCTGCAACACATCCACCACTTCAGCTACAGGAGCAACTTGATAGGTTTCATGAACATCTGTAAGGAGTTTGTATCCAAAAGTTTTTTGAATCTCTTGAAGCATCTTCAGCCCCTCTTCAAGTCCAGGTCCTCTAAAACTATCTATACTTGTTCGATTTGCCTTGTCATAACTTGATTTAAAATAAAACTCTATTCGTTTATTTTCATTTAAAGGTGCTAACTTTTCAGCAATCCTCATCATTGTATCTCGATTTTCTATGACACAAGGTCCTGCTATCACTATCACTAATATCCCCCTTTAAACAATTTATTAAACATATTTTTCTCTTTTCCAAAATAAACATAAAAGAATTCATAAATATTTTTTGATATCCATCGTAAATCCTCTTTTGCCTCTTCATCAGATGCAAATAAGATTTTATCTTCCAATTGTAACTCAATATCCCAAGAGGGTAAAAGATATGATTTTCCCTCTCGAATTAAGATAAGTGGCAAAATTTTATTCCTTTTTTTCCAATCACTTCGTGACCTTGCAACGACATCCAAAGTAACAATTCGTTTTTTGTGTACAATAGAATTCCAAATTGCATATGACTTTTCTTCATTAATCGTGAGTCCAAAAGTTATTGGTTTTGAACCAATTTTATTTGCAATTCGCGTCACAACACTTTGAACAAAAGCAGGGTCATTTTTTTCTCTAATAAGTTCTAAAAATTTATTTGAATAAGGTGCGATAAGGGCATTTGTTGTTCTATCTATTAAAACTTTTGAGGGGATAAAAACCATATCAATTTTTGCATTTCTAAATACAGAAAAATCTGTCATCTCATTTTCTCGTGCAATAGTGACAATATTTGGGTTTACTTTTCTCGCACTTGCTAAAATTGAAAGATTGAGGGTGTCACTCGTAGTTCGTGCAATAATTGCCGAGGCATTTATAATATCAGCTTCTATCAATAACTCTTTTTCATCATTCCCGCCACACTTTACAAGATGCAACATATCTTTTGGTATCATGGAGATATCTTCAATCAATGGTTTAATAAAAATGACTTCTATTTCATTGTTTGTGAGTACTTCGTATATTTTTCTACCTAATTTACCAAAACCATAGACAACATATCGCTTTTTTGGGAGTTGAATAATCTTATCATTCAGTTTTCCAGAGCCATAAATCCATTTTTCTAAAATCAACATATAAGGATTTCTAAGTGACATATCAATCTGTTCAGCGATGATTTCATAAGGATTTTCTACAACATCCACCCCCAAATCTTTTAAATCTTCTGATTGAGAATGTGTTGTTGTTTTAATCGCCAATTTTACATTTTTATTTAAAAACTTTGCAGTAAGTGCAACTCTCAGATTCAAATCATCATCTGCAAAAAGAGAAACAACAGCTTTACAATATTTTGAATGTAAACCAGCTTTTTGAAGTGCCAATGGGTCATAAACATCCCCCATCAGACAAGGAACTACAGGAGTGTAATTTTCAAGTAAAAGTTGATCAATTTTATTTTCATCCTTTTCGATAACTATAGTTCTCACACCTTCTTTATTTGCTTTTTTAATTATTTCACTTGTGATATGGTTGTATCCAAGGACAAGCAAAAAATGTTGATTCATATTTTTTACTTGTTTTGCAAACTTGGCTTCTGCAATTTGAGCTATGAGAAGTTTATCTTTTAAAAGGGTAATAAGTGTCCCAAGACTATAAAACCAACCCATAACTGTTGCATAAATAATCATCGACATCCAAATTCGTTGTGAATAAGTAAATGCATAAGGTATCTCACCAAATCCAATTGTAGTTGCTGTGTATGAAACTACATAAAAAGCATCAAAGATAGTCATTCGATAAAGATTTCCATTATTATCAACCCCGTCAAGTACTAAAAACCCAACAATCGCAATGCTATAGGTAACAATAAGCACCAATATAGGTGCTTTCATTCTATGAAGTATAATCCAAAGAGCACTATTATTCATTTTCTAAATTATCTTTTTGAACGAAGGGTATCCCCAATATAAAGGATAACAGATATAATATTAGCAGCTAATGCACCACCTGCAAGAGAAATAACAATCGAAGTCATCTCAATATCCATAGTATATGCGTACACACCTATAGACCAAACAGTAGCAGCAGCGATAAGCTGGATGTCAGCTACTAAACTTGTAGCCAAAAGAACTGAACCCATTTGTGTTTTATCTCCAAGTTTCAATGTCGTCGCAATTAAATTTACAACAATCGCAGCAAATAATTCATATTTGCTATGAAGTGCAATATCTGTCATATCCCCATAAAAAAATCCAAAATTTAATGTCATAGCAAATATGATAAAAAACCCAGATATTACTTTTTCTAAATTCATTCAAAAACCCCTTTTATTTTATTTGGTATTATTTATTTACTTTCACAAAAGCAAAAACGAGGGAGTTTTCCCTCGTTTTTCAACTTTTAAAAAATCAACAAATCTAGCTTAAAAACTAAGCATACACAAAACTTATTCACTCTCTTTTGTTTTGAATTTTAATACAATCCAAAATGTTTCCCATCTTTCATTTTATAAAGCACTCTAAAGTTATCATCTAAATCATAAAATACTTTAAAAACTCCACCATCAGCTTTGAGTTCATTTAAAGCATCTTCAATTATCATAGGTTTGTAAGATTTAAGTTTTATTGGAACTATCTCATCTTCAAGTAATTCTAATTCTTTTGCTATCTTATCTATCTCTTCTTCTATCACAAGCTCAGTTAGTTTTGTAGCTTTATGTGCTTTCACTTTATCACTGTGTCTTCTTAAAATTTTGCAAACTCTGTCAGTTGCTATATCAATCGCTGCATGTAAATCTTTATCTTTTTGTTTTACAACAATTGCATCTTGATGTGCAACATTTAAAACATACTCAAATGTAATTACATTTTTCCCATGTTTTTGTTCTTGTGAAATAATTGCATTCACAGAAACTATATCCAAATGGTATTTGTTAAATGCATCTATCGTATTTTGGATGTGAGTTTTTAACTCTTCTGTCACTGTTACATGTCTTCCTACTATACTTGTATTCATAGTTTACTCCTTATTTTAAAATCAAATCAATTGTACTATAGCTTATATTAAAATATCTCTATTCCCATTAGATTTTACAGGAGATAAAATACCATTATGTTCAAGTTGCTCAACTATACTAGCAGCTCTGTTATAGCCTATTTTTAGCCTTCTTTGAAGATAACTAATTGAACTTTTTTGATCTTGAATCACTATTAATTTTGCTTCCTCAAAAAGTTCATCAAGTTCCCCTAAGCTTTGTGAATTGCTCAAAGTAAAATCATCATTCTTCTCTTTTAGGAAACTAATGTCATATTGAACTTCCCTTTGGTCTTTCAAAAATTCAACTACTTTTTCAATCTCTTTTTCATCACTCCAAGGGGCATGAATACGAACTAACCCACTCATTCCAGGAGGTGTAAAAAGCATATCTCCTCGTCCAAGTAATGACTCAGCACCCATACTATCAAGGATAATCTTACTATCCACTCTTTGCCCAACTTTATAACTTATTCTACTTGGGAGATTCGCTTTTATAAGTCCAGTTACAACATCTACAGATGGTCTTTGAGTTGCTACAACTAAATGAATCCCACTCGCTCGTGCCATCTGAGCTAGTCTTGCTATATTGATTTCAACTTCTTTTCCACTTGTCATCATAAGGTCAGCCAACTCATCTATTATGATTACAATATAAGGGAGAGTGTCAAATTTTTCTTCCAAAGCTTTACTGTTATAATTTTCAATATTCTTAGTTCTTGTTTTTGCCATCATAGAATATCGTCTCTCCATCTCTTTTACCATATTAGCCAAAGCATTGATAGCTTCTGCTGGTCTTGTGATGACTGGAGTTAGAAGGTGTGGGATATCATTATAAATGGAAAATTCAAGCATCTTTGGGTCAATCATTATGAGTTTGAGATTATCTGGGGAATTTTTGTATAGTAAGGATAATATCATCGCATTTATCCCAACAGATTTACCACTCCCAGTAGTTCCAGCTATCAGTAAATGTGGCAACTTTTTCAAATCTGTGATAAAAGGTTGCCCCACAATATCTTTCCCGAGTATCATTGTTAATGGTGATTTGCTATTTTGAAAAAGTTCACTCTCAAGTAGTTCTCGTAAATAAATTGTTTCCATATTTTCATTTGGCACTTCGATTCCAACGACATCTTTCCCTGGGATTGGAGCTTGAATTCGTATTGTTTGTGCTTTAAGTGCCATTGCTAAATCATCCTGAAGCCCTAAAATTTTTGAAACTTTGACATTTGGGGCTGGTTTAAACTCAAAAGTCGTAACGATTGGTCCTGTGTAAGTTCGTACCACATCCCCTTCAATTTTAAATTGTATTAATTTTTGAAGTAAATCTTCTATCTTTCTATCAATTGCAGCTTCATTTATTTTTATTTTTGTTTTTGCAGGTTTTACGAAAAAATCAACAGGTGGTAATTTGAAATCCTTTGGTTTCGGAACACTTCCCATATCCATATCGTCTAATAGTTTTTTATTTTCTTCTAACTCCTCAACTATCATTACTTTCTCTTTTTGAAGTGATGGCTCATTTTCTTTTTGCTCTTGATTTGTTTCAGACGGTGTATCTGTATTTTGATTATTTTCTTTATTTTTATCGAGCTTCGCTATTTTTTCTTCAATAAGTTTTATTTGAGAGGCTGTATCTTGCGGTTTGCTCTCTTTCTCTTTTAACTTGATTTTTTGCTGTGGTTGAGATTTTTGTATGGCAGATGATTTTGAAATTTTTTTTGACTTAAAAAATTCAATCAACTCCTCAAAAAAATCTTGAAAATCAAAATCATTGTAATACAACAACATATAAGTTCCGACCAATAATCCAATAGCTACAAATATCCAAATTCCTGCTATACCGATTGTTGGAGCTAAAATTTGTATGAGGGATTCTCCAATTTTTCCTGATAATTCATCTTCAAAAACCAAAGATTGAAATAACAAAAGATTGACAAATAAAAAAACACCAAGAGAAAACTTTATCCAAAACTCTTCTGATAATTTTTTCATTATTATAAGTTTATACAAAGTGTAGATAAGTCCAAAAAGATAAATATACGAGAGATACCCAAAATATTCGTGAGAGAATAGGGCGATATTATAACCAACGACACCAACTATATTTTCCGCTGGTACGAAAATAGAAAATGAAAAATATATAAGTATAAATCCAATGATAAAATATAAAATCTTAGGTGCTATTTGTTATCCTTTGTAATCATTCTTGAAAGTTTTGCTTGTAATTTAAGCCAATTTTTATGTTCCATCATAGGAAATCCAGCCCATTGTTTTTTAGGTTCTATTATCGATTTCGTAACTCCACAACGAGCTGAAATTGTACTAAAAGGAGCAATTTGAAGATGTCCTACAGTGGCACTTTGACCTGCCATAACAACATATTCATGTAACATGGTTGAACCAGCCAAACCAACTTGTCCAGCCAAAATTGAACCTTTTCCGATGATGCAATTGTGGGCGATATGAACTAGATTGTCTATTCTTACTCCATCTTGAATAAGTGTTGAATTAAAAGCAGCTCTGTCTATTGTACAATTTGCACCAATTTCAACATCATTCCCTATCTTTACATTTCCATTTTGATATATTTTGATATATTTTCCAGTTTTAGTATGAGCAAATCCAAAGCCATCACTCCCAATAATAGTCCCAGCATGAATAATGACATCATTTCCAATTTTACAATCCCTATAAATAACAACATTTGGATAAAGTAAAACATTATCCCCAATAGTTACATTGTCTCCGATAAAAACACCTGACATAAGAGTGCAATTAGCACCGATGACAACATTTTTTCCGATGGAAACAGTATGCATAACGAGAGAATCTTTACCAATAATCGCTTCAGCACCAAAAACTTCAACAACCAAAGGAGCAAAATATTTAGAGGCTAATGCTAAACTAATATACGGATTCTCGCATACAAGAGACACCGTAGTTGATGGGACTTCATCTATAAATTCAGGAGGAATAAATACAGCACCAGCTTTTGTTTTTTTTAAATCTTGAAGATATTTTTTATTCTCAAAAAATGAAATATCAGTATCTGAAGCATCCGCTAATGTATTTAATCCTAAAACTTCAATATCTGAACTACAAGATAGTTCCAAGTTTTTGATAATTTCTTGTAATTTCAAAGTTTCTCCTCTTTATACTTTTGGATTATCTTTCTATAGACACAACACCACTTCTAACTATTTCTATCGGATGAAATCTTTGAATTACTTGTATGAAATTCATAATTCTTTTAGGATCATCTGTTGCAGATACGACTATCGCATCCTCTGTCACATCTTGAATTGAACCATTGTAAGCTTGAGCAATAACTGCTATATCTTTCAGGTTTTGATCTATTGGAAATTTTATCAAAACAGTATCTTTTTCAATACAATTTTTATGCTCAATTACTTTCAAAACAGGAATTAATTTATTTAATTGTTTTACGATTTGGTCTATTGTTCTAGCACTTCCAACAGTCACTATTGTAAACCTTGAATACTCACTGTTTGGAACAGGTGCAACTGTTAAACTATCTATATTGTAACCTCTTGCTGAAAAAAGATTTGAAATTCGTGAAAGTACAGAATCTTCATTTTGTACGATTACTGAAATAATTTCTCTTTTTTCAGTTGTATTGTAAAAATCGTGTGCACTTTTCATCTTCTTTCTCCCTCTTTTAATAATACCATCTCGCTTAAAGCATGTCCATTTGGAACCATGGGTAGTACATTTTCTCTTCTGTCAATGATAACCTCGATAAAAGCTATTTTATTTGAAGCAACTGCATCATTTAATGCTTTGTCAAATTCCTCTTTTGTAGTAACTTTGTATCCAACACCACCCATAGACTCACAAAGCATTTGAAAATTTGGTTGTACTTCAAGGACTGTTTCAGACAATCTATCTTCATAAAAAAATGTTTGCCACTGCCTTACCATCCCTAAATAATTATTATTTAAAATAATATTGATAACAGGAAGGTTATATTGAGTGCAAGTCATAACCTCTTGAACATTCATCATAATACTTCCATCACCTGTAAAGTTTACAGAGATTTTATCTGGGCAACCTCTTTTTACACCCATAGCAGCAGGAAGTCCGTATCCCATAGTTCCTAAACCACCACTTGTTATCCATTGTCGTGGATAATTAAATGGATAAAATTGAGCCGCCCACATCTGATGTTGACCAACATCTGTTGAGATAATTGCTTTGTCTCCAAGCAATTGTCCAGTTCTTTCTATTACCCATTGAGGCTTAAGTTTATCACTATCTTCAAAATATTTCAAAGGCTCTTTGATTTTATTTTCGTGAATAGTTTTAACCCAAGAGCTATAATCATTAAATGTATATTCGGTTGAAAAAATCAACATATCAGTCATAACATTTTTCAAATCTCCAACAATTGGATAGTTAATATGGACAATTTTCCCAATATTAGCTGGGTCAATATCAACATGGATAATTTTTGCATTTTTTCCAAATTTATCTAATCTTCCAGTAACTCTATCATCAAATCTAGCACCCAAAGAAATAATACAATCAGTGTCGTGCATCGCTATATTTGCTGCATATTCTCCATGCATCCCAAGCATACCACAAAGAAGCTCGTTTTGACTCCCCATAGCACCTCTTGCCATCAGTGTTTCAACAGCAGGAATCCCTGTTTGTTTTGCGAACTCTCGTATCTCATCACAACAATTTGCCAAAACTGCCCCACCACCAATATAAAGAAGTGGTCGTTTACTGTTAGCAATCTCCTCAAGAGCTTTTTTAATTTGTCTTGCATTTCCTTTCATTGTAGGTTTGTATGTTGAAAGATTTATCTCGGTTGGATAGTCAAAAACACCAAGTTCAGCCGTGATATCTTTTGGAATATCCACATGAACAGGTCCTGGTCTTCCAGAACTTGCTATATAAAAAGCCTCTTTGAGTACTCGTGGTAACTCTTCAATTGTAGTAACTAAAAAATTGTGTTTTGTACACGGTCTACTTATCCCAACCGCATCTATCTCTTGAAAACCATCTGTTCCAATAATCGCATTTGGAACTTGTCCACTGATGCAAACCATAGGGATAGAGTCCATATAAGCAGTTGCAAGTCCAGTAACTGCATTTGTAAATCCAGGTCCTGAGGTAACGATACAAACCCCAACTTTTCCAGTTGCTCTTGCATATCCATCGGCTGCATGAACTGCACCTTGTTCGTGTTTTGTAAGAATATGTTGAAAATCTTTTTGTTTATAAATTTCATCATAAACATTCATAATAGCTCCACCAGGATATCCAAATACAACTTCTGTATTTTCCATCGCTAGAGCTTTGATAACCATTTTAGCACCAGTCATTTTCATGACAATCTCCTTTGTATCAATAATCTAATAAATAAAAATTATTATCAGATTTGAACTATAAAATATTAAATTAGGGCGGATTATATTTAAAAGATTATTAATTTTTTATGAGTTTTATAAGTAATACCAAATCAAACAACAATCTAATGCTAAAACAAAAAGATAAAATAATTGAGCCACTTGCAAATTCAAAGATTTTGAGTATGAATAGTAGCAATTATTAGATTTTCACTTCAAAAATCACTTTTTGCTCCTTCATAAATGGTTATTTTTAAAGTGAAGAGATGATGATTGAAATTGTTTATAATCATTTGTTTGAATTTGCAAGTGGCTTAATAGATTTGGTATAAGAATATTGCTTCAAAAATGCAACTTAAAAAATTTCCGCAAAATGAATAAAAATAGGTCCACTAATTGGTTACATGTCGAGTTGCACCTATTATTCTTACACATTTAAATGCGTACCAAAGTTAAACTTAAGATAATATAAATTTAACTAAGTTTAAGAAAAGTTTAATGTTTGTAGTTATATAATCAAAAATGATAATCTCTATGCAAGGAGTTAAAATGGAAATAAATGATTATATAAATAACCCCATGTTGGGAACGGATGTTTCTACACTTTCAAGTTCTATAAATATTAAGGCATTGGAAAAAGTAGATATTACTAAGGATTCTAGTAATTCATTTTCTGTGGAAGTTAATGCGACGGATCGAAGAAGTGATTTAAGCTTGTCTCTTAGAAACATAATGGAAGATATTAGTAATAGTCAAATAAGCTTACAAAATTTAAGCGAACAGTCAACTATATTGTCAGATATTAAAAATACGATTTCAATAGGAATCTCTAGTGATAGCCAAATTTCATTGGATGAAGTTCAACCTTCTGTGGAAGAATTGATGTCTAAGTACAATTCTTTATCGAGTGATATCAATAAAAATTTTCAAAAATATCAAGATGAAACAGAGAGTCATAATTATTTTGATGGTATGCTTGGTGCTAAACCACTCAATCCTGCTGAAATTATAGATGCGGTTGATAAACAAATAGAAATTGTAAAAAGCGAGAAGAAGTTTTTCAATGAGGATGTGGAAAAAACAACAGATAAAGCCTTGGAAGTTATCAATATAGAGATTGATAAATCCAACAAAGAAGCACCTTTTAAAAGTATTGATTTTGGAAGAAATACTGCGAACTTTACGAGCGCAAATATTAATAATGTTGTTGGTTCTGTTGTGTCATCCCAAGCTAATGCAGTTCCAGGACATTCACCAAAACTTTTAGCGTAATTTATATCAAATAAATAATAAATGCACACTTTTTTGTAGATGGTAATGAATTGGAGACATTTATTAGAAGTTGAAAAATAAAGAACTAAGTCAGATAACTATCGAGTGTGTATCTCATATCCTCATCTAAATCTGCCATAGTATTTCTCATCCACATAAGATAATTTGTATCTTTTTTAGCTACTTCAGAGATTTCACTTCCCTTATATTTTCCAAATTTAAAAGTTTTTATCAATACTGGTGTTTTTGTAAGTTCAGCTAGTTTAACCATTGGATTTTCTTTTGGATGAATCTCTTGAACTTTTTGGACTAATTTGCTTAAAAAAAGTTTCATAACCAAAACATCACCAATTGCATCATGTGCTTTTATAATGATATTCAAATCATTTGCTTCTTTCTCTTCAATTTTATACAATTCAAGTGCATATCGCAAATACTGAAGTCTATGATATGGCATATCATTGTAGAGATGTTTAGCACATCTCAGTGTGTCTATTAGAGTATATTGATTTTTAAATCCCTCTTTTTGAAGCATTCCTAAATCAAAGCTAATATTATGTGCGATAAGATAATTCTCATTTTCATTATATTTCAAAAGATTTTCATAGCTTTTTGTTTCACTAAAAACTGGTTCCCCCTCCAGCATCAAAGGGATAATATTATGTACTTCCATCGCTTCAATTTTAATAGGTACTGTCGTGCTACAAAGCTCATCAAATACTTCAATATTGTTTTTACCGTGTACAATCATCATTCCTATCTGAATTATTTTATCCTCTTCATTAGCTCCTGTTGTTTCTGTGTCAAATAGTATATATTTAGGCATTGTTTTCTAAGTCCTTTTTATCTTTTAAATGCTCACTATGATTTTTCATACATCGATAAGTGATTTGTTCGGCCGAATCATTTTTATAAAAAAATGACATCCCAGCTGTAAAAGTTATCATCATACCATCTAATAGCTCTTTTTTCTTTGTAAGGTTTTCTGTTAAAAGTGTTACATTGAGGTTTGGTGTGTTTATTGCAATGACATAAAACATCCCATCATTGACATACTGTATCACATCAAAAGAGCGTAAAATAGTTTTAAAATATCTTGTAGTAGCGGTTATAATAGTATCCATTTTACTTTTGTGATCAAAAGTATTAAGCAACTCCTCAAAATTATCAATAGTTATAAGAATAAGAGAAAATTTTTCACCTGTTGTTTTTGCTTTATTTATTTGGAGTTCAAGTAAATCTTTGAAAGAAAAAGATTCTTTTTGAATTTTTGTTATTTCGCTTCTCAATTCTTCATTAATTTTATCTAGTTTTACGACTCTTGTTTTAAGATTGAAAATAATCTTTTCAAAATCTTTATTTTGTTTGCTGAAGAATTCTAAATCAGAAGTATATTTATGTAATTCTTCATGTTGTTTTGCTTTCAAATCATTTGTCTCTTGAGCATTTTGTGATACTTTTGTAATGATATGAGTTTTAAGATTTTTTAACTGTTCTTTTGTGTTTGCTAAAAGTTTTTCTTCCATTTCCTTCAGGCTTGTTACATCTAAAATGGTTGATATTCGATAAGGTTCCTCTTCTATTACAATATTTCTACCACTTACAATTGCCGCAAAAGTATCTCCATTTTTTCTTTTTAAAACTATTTCATAATATTCACTATCAGCTTTTTGTCTTGCATTTTCGAGCTTCCAAAGTTCGCTTTTAGGAATAAAGTCAAATATCGTACAATGTTCCTCGTCACTTTTATCCAATTTTAGCTTTTCAATAGTCGCTCTATTGATAAGTACAATTTTACCCATAACATCCGAAATCACAACAGCTTCACTAATACAATCAAGCGCCTCTTTTAAATCTTCAAGTTTTAATGCCATTTTGAGCCTTTTTTTAGTATTGGATAAGTGTATGGTATTTATTCTTCAAATTCCATCAATTCAAACAAATCCACTATATAGTTGAAGTCGTTATGAAAAGATACAAAATGACGATGGTGCGACGAACTATCACAAAATATAGAAAACTTTTAGATATCCCATCATCTAAAGAGAGAAAAAAAGTGTATAAAATCAATAGTTAAATCCTCAAACTTTTTTTACTATTGTTTTGATATAATCATCGGCTATATAACGAAAGTAGGGTACAGTTATAGTCGTCCCAAAGCAAACTATGGTTTTATGCTCCAGTCATTGCGAGGAACGAAGCAATCCAAAAGTCGGCTGGATTGCTTCGTTCCTCGCAATGACATACAATATAAGCTTTAGTTTGCTTTATGATGACAATAGTGTTACATTTAGAAAGTCAAAACATACAAAATCAAAAAATAAAAGAACTTGAAAAAGTAGAAGAACTTAAAAATATTTTTCCAGAGATTTTTGAAGATGAAAAACTAAATATTGAAAAGTTTAAAAATATACTTTTTGATATAAAAGATGAAAAAACTGAACACTATAGTTTTAACTGGAATGGAAAACAAGATTGTTATAAAATCATCAAACAAAAATCAAACCTCACGCTTAAATTTGATAAAGCACTTGATGATAGTACGAAAATGAATTTAAAAGATAAAATAGATTTAGAGACTTTGTGATGAAAAAAGAAACTCCAAAAACAACAAAAGAGTGGCTAAAATATTTAACTATTGATAGATATTTGACTATTTTTGAGATAGAAAGACGAAGTGAAATTGTAGAAAAGAGTGGTTGTGACTATATTGAAGTAAAAGCAAAGATTTTAGAGTATAGAAATAAAAATAAAAATATTATTTGGACTTTTGAAAATAAAAACTTTTACATTACTCATACTTTTAGATTAGAGCGAAATATAGAAACAATTAAAGAATTTTGGAAAAGCCTTGAATACAATTTTCAAAATAAATTTCCTATGGAATTACTCAAAGAAACACTTATAGAAGAGGGTTTTTATTCTTCAACAATAGAAGGCGCACACAGCACAGTAAAAAGAGCCAAAACACTTGCTTTTGGAAAATCAACACCAAAAAATAAAAGTGAATTTATGGTTTTAAATAACTTCAGAGCCTTACTTGATCTTGAAGATAAAAAAGATGAGGTAACTACTCAACTTATACATTTAATTCATAAAATAACTACGGAAAATACACTTGAAGATGATTATAATATTGAGTGTTATAGAACAGAACCGAATGAAATAATTAATTCAAGTGGAAAAATAATTTTTAGCCCAATAGCAAATATTGAGACTATGAATATGATGCTTGATAAGCTTTTAGAATTTTTAAAAGATGATGAGTTTTCAAAACCGATAGAGAAAATATATAAAGCAATAGCATTTCATTTTTTATTTGCATTTATTCATCCTTTTGATGATGGAAATGGAAGAACTGTACGGATACTCTTTACATATTTGCTAAAGCTATATGGCTATGATATGTTTTATTATATTTCTTTATCTGAAATAATAAACAGAGAAAAAGCAAAAAGTTACTATAAGGCATTTTTAGATGTTGAGAGAAGTGATTTGTCCAATAAGAATAATTTTGATATGACATACTTTTTTTATTATTTAAGTGAAGTAATGATTGAAGGTTTAGGACTTTTAAAACAAAGAATAAATACACATTTACGAGAGGATATTATTTTAAACAAAGCAAAATCATCAAAAATAGATTTAACCCCACGGCAAGAGAAGATTATAAAATCATTATCAAATAAGCATAATGCCTTTATGCTTACAGTTGATGAGCTAGCTTCAAACTTTAATGTAAGTGTGCAAACTATCAAAAAAGATTTAAAACTTCTTGGTGATTTTGATTTAATTGAAGTTGTAAAAACACCAAGAAACAAACAAAAAACTTATTTTAGAGCCACTTGCAAATTCAAAGATTTTGAGTATGAATAGTAGCAATTATTAGATTTTCACTTTAAAAATCACTATTTACTCCCTGTAAATGGTTATTTTTAAAGTGAAAAGATGATGATTGAAACTGTTTATAGTCATTTGTTTGAATTT
>CAMCYD010000050.1 GCA_945883785.1 Helicobacter pylori PMSS1 | reverse complement strand
TATTCTATAGAGATAAATAATGAAAATATTTTAGTGAATTTTACTTAATATTTATATGATTATTGTAGGTCTTAATTTAATGTTAAAAGCTTGGGTGCTGAATGGTTACAATTTTCCCTTAAGAGAATGAAGGGCAATTTTACTATCTAAACCAACCGAGATGATATTATTATTATCAAAAGCAACTCCAAAAACATTATTTTTATGAAATAATATAGTCCTATATAAACTATAATTATCTATATCCCAAAGTTTCACTGTTTTATCCCCTGAACCAGAAGCGAGATATCTCCCATCTTGGCTAAAAGTTAAGTCATGTACTACATCAGAGTGAGACTTAAAAAGAGTAAGGAGCTTTCCACTTTGGTAGTCATAGAGTCGGATTTCATCATTTTGAAAATTTCCACCTACAGCTAAATATTTCTCGTCAGGACTAAGTGCAATAGCATATATCATTCCCCTTTCATTTTCAATTTGCCCAAGAATTTTTCTCTTTTCTTTTCCTGTTTTACTGTCCCACACTCTGATAGTTTTATCAAGACTCGCACTTATGATATCGCCACTTTTAGTAACGATAATATCACTTATATGTGCCGTATGTCCACCTGTATCGATAGAGAGAATAGCTTCTTCTTTTAAAGAAGTAGCACCTTCAACCTGTACTTTAAAAGTATCATTTTTGCTATCTCGTACACAACGAACATTTTGAGAACGAGTTTTGTAATACCAATCATCACTACCACTATTGAAATTCACATACCATGCTGTTGTAGAATCACTTGGATGGGTAGTAGAAGACCAAATCATATTTAATGGCATATTTTGAAATACTGGATCGACAAAAGAAAATTTTTGTCTTTTATGCTTATTTTCGTTATACCATTTTTCTGAATTGTTTTTGTCATATGCGGTACCATAAAATCCCAAAGTGGCGAGCGTTAAAAGTTCATCTCTCGATGGTAAATGCCAATCATCATATCCAGCGAAGTTAAGATTTTGACAATAATTCATTGCGCCTTGCCAATCTTTGTTTGCAGTTTCTGTATCGCTATTATCTTGCCACATAAGATTTCTACTATTATCAATCACGACTTTTTTACTATCATCTCTAATAAATTCTGCATCCATTATTGTTGATATAAATAATAGAATGATGGAAATTTTTAAAATTAATTTGCTATACATTATTTTTCCTCTTTTGTAAAATTTCTAAATCCAAATTCTTTATTCAAATTATCATGAGTCATATATTCACATTCTATTTCACTAGGAACACAATATTTTTTAATCATATCTATATAATTTTTAGGTGTTCTAATTCCAAAATAAATCTTTTTAATCTTTATTATTACAGTATTTGAAGTTGTCAGAACTCTCACTTCTTCTTCATAACTCCAAGGACAAAGTTTTGAAGTAAGTACTTTTTGGGCGAAACTTTCAATACAGTCACTATCTTTATTTTCAAAAAAATGTAAATCTTTTTGATATATAATTGGTTTGATGACTAAATCATCCTTAGCATCTATGGTAACTCCCATAACAATTCCTCTATGCTCATCAGCATAATGTGTCCATATTAGTATATTGTTGTAAGATTTTGATAGTGATACGATTTTATTTTTTAGCTTTTCTGTTTTTATTGCTTCCAATAAATCTTTATCCAGTTTTTTATGATTAAAAAATGCTTCCATTGGGTCGTTTAATTTATCATAAGTTGAAGCATGCAATTCATTTTTTCTAAAAATATCAATAAGGTATTCTATATTTTTGAAATCTCTATATTTATAATATATTGTTTGCGAACTTGTTTGGGTTTTTGAAGTTATATTTTTACAGTTATTCATAAATTTTTAGTTCTTTCTTTCTTCTCTCATTATCTACATCCACAGTAAAAGACACATAATTTAAAGATTTGATATAATCACTTTTTAATCCATGTTCAATTGCCCCATAAATTACATGCCTCATATACCAATCGTTAGGTTTCAGTGATTCCTTTGTATATCGCACATAATCTTCAACATAATATGTCTTTGCTGAAACAATATTGCCATCATCTAGGATAACATCAACTTCTTTTCGTTCATATCCATAGCCTTTTCGTTCAACGCTATCAAGTTTTCCCAAATTTTTTGTATAAATTTCATAAACTACACCCCAAACAATATCTTCACTATTGTGAGTTTCCACAATATCACATTTACTAGAGCCATCTTTACTTATTTTATGGAATTTGAGTTGATGTTTTGGAAGTTTTCCTTTAGATATTACAATTGCTGATTTTATTCTATCCAACAATCGTTTGCTAGACATATTTGAACCGTATGCGAAGTAATAAATTTTATTTTCTTCATCATTTTTGCTTGTCATTGATTATTCCTTCGTGATTTTTATTTAAAATGTACCATATCCTATAAACAGATTGCACAAATTTTTTGCTTTGTAATCTAAATGACAATATCATAAAGAAAGCAACTGCAAATGAAGTAATTGAGATGAAGACAAAATTATTATAGAATAAACCAATTCCCAATATTATAAATGGCAAAATGCTACTTAAGGCAAAATTTCTTAGACTCACAATTCTATGTAAATGGCTTATTCCTTTATGGTCACTTGCTTGAATATCTTGCCAACAAAGATATAAAATATTTGACTCATTTTTAAAATCCTCAATAGCCCATTTTGAAGTAATTAGCATTTTTAATGACTTGATAAATAGTCCATCTAAACCATACTTCTTGTGTTTGTTTAAATTATCACAATAATCTTCTTTACAATGGCTATTACAATTTTCATAGCAAAAATATTTAAAACAAATACCCATATTATAGGAAATTACATTCGATAAATAACCAGCATAATATGTGACTATTATTAAAGATGGTACTACTATTTCTAAATTGTCAGTCACTTTCTTTTGAAATATTTGGCTATCATAAATCAACAAATAAAAACCAAAAATCAATATACTTCCAGGGAAAACATATGCGAGATAATCCCTAAAACTAAAAGTACTGCTCATTTATAATCACTTCTTCACAAACACAAAATCGCCACTCTCATGCCCACTTGCACCAATCGTTTTGTATTCAGGGGTTTGGTCACTATTTCCACTCACTGCTTCTTTGTAGCTTCCGTAGAGTTCTTCAGCGGTAAAGACATTTTTATCAAAGTTTTGGAGTTTTTTGAGAAAAAATCCAGCAAATACAGAGTGTTTTCCATTTCCATCACTTACAGGTTCATTTCCTCCACTACTGAGCAATATTCTTGATGGTTCTCTTAGTTGTTTTTTAAGAAAATTTGCCCTTGTTTCATTCATACTACTCCAACTAATATTTGTATTTCTCTCCATCGTTCCACTATAGCAACTATCAGCTACCACAAGAACTTGTTTTGATGGACTCATTTTGAGTAAATCTGTGATATCTTTTGATTTGATACCTTTGACATAGGAGTTTGATTTTGCATCACTTGGAAGCCAATAGCTTGTATTTGTCCTTTTTTCAAAATACCCATGCCCACCATAATAGATAATCATCTGGTCATTTGCTTTTGTTTTTTTGGCGATATTTTCTATGGTTTCTAAGATATTATCTTTTGTGGCACTGCTATCTGTAAGCAAAATAGTCTCAAATCCATAACTATTTTGAAGCACTTTTGCCACCTCTTTGGCATCATTAACTGGAGTTTTAAGAGAATCTATCCCATTTTTATAGTTGTTTATCCCGATGATAACTGCATATTTTTTACCAATGCTTAGATTTGCCACTTCATTGTTTAGTTCAGTATGGGCGATTTGTGCTTTATCTACTACTCCCCCTTCTCTTATAATCGTTATAGATTTAGAAGCGGTATTTCCAAAGGTATCGGTAGCACTCACAAGGAGGGCATTTTCTCCGACTTTGAGGAATGCTTCCCCGCTAAAGTTTCCATTTGCATCGATAGTTGACATAGTGCCATTGATAGTTACCTCTGCTATTCCGCTTGAATCTGTCGCATTTCCTAGGATTCGTACTCTCGATTCATTTGATTTTTTCAGAGCCCTTGAAGTTGATGGGGAGGTAATGGAGATAGTTGGGGCTGTCATATCCTTTTTAACTTTATTTGTAGTACTTGATTGAAAAGTTGAAAAGTTAAAGTTTTTATTGTCACGAACACAACGAACTAAAAAATTATAACCCTTAGGATTCCAACTTTCATAGCCATTATAAAAACTGACATTCCATGCTCGATTAGTATCATTTCCATACAAATTGGAAGTCCAATAAAGAGACGAAGTAATATTTTTAAATTCTTTTACAGCCGCTGGTTCATATCTTTTATCTACAATAGAAAGTAATTCATCTTTACTTGGAAGATACCAATCATTAAAACCTGCAAAATCTAACTTTTCACAATAACTTTTAGCAGGATATTGTTCAAGTCGAGGAACGCCAAACTCCTCCCACAGTTTTTTAACATTTTTAGTCTCACCATTATCTTGCCACATAAGATTTCTAGTAGTATCAATCACAACTTCTTTATTATCATCTCTAATAAATTCTGCTTGAGCGAGTGAACCAATAACTGCTAAACTTAATAATATTTTTTTCATACTCAGATTCCTTGCGTGAGTTGCTCTATTTCATCTTTGTAGATTACATCAAAAACTTTTTCAAAGTTATCTTGTTCGGTTTTATTCTGAGTATCTTTAACGCATTTTAAATATTTATCAAAATCATCCCATATCGTGCATAACATTTTCTTGGGATTTATTTCTATTTTGTCTATTCTATTATTGCTACCGATATATTTAATAGCATTTGAGTTTTCATAATCTTGATTCAATAATACTCTATCGCCAATACTACAAAAATGCATTAATGAATGTCTAGTAACTTCTAAAATTTTGGAAATTTTAGCCATTCCGTAATTATTACTATTTTCATCTTGAAAAATATTTTGAAAACTTTTACACAATAAAGATGTCGCATTTGTATCATTTGACTGATATGGTTCTCCTGTTCTGTATCGTTGAATCTTTTCAAGATATGAAAAAATTCCGTACAATAAAAAAATTGCATTCTTAAAAGGCATATATTTAGCTTTATTATTTGTGTCATCATTTAGCAAAAGAAACATTGGGAAAAACATCCACTCATGAACTTCTCTCTCAAAAATTAAAACTTTATCATCTATTTTTGTTATATCGAGTTCTTTGTTATTATCCCTTTTATCTACTAATTTATTTTGATTTTTATCAAACCATATTCCTTCGCATAAGTAGTAGCTTTCATTTGTATCACCTTCAATTTGTTGTGCCATAGTGTTTCCTTTATCCTATTGGAGTGATTTTTATATGTTGTTGGCGATTTTCTAAAATGATAGCACTTCTAAAAATCTCTTCTTGGTTGGGGGTTAAATTAGCATTTTGCAACGCTTGTTCAAGGGTTTGACCTCTCAATGAAGGTGTATTTCTTTCAGAAATCAAACGAACTTTCCAGTTTTCATTACTATATTCTCTTTCCTCATTTCTTTCCAACATACCTTGTATTTCGGCACGAATGGATTTCAATTCAATTCCATAATTATAATAATTATTTTTTACAGTTCCATATTGAACTAGTTTTTCATCTAAATTTTGCATATTTTCCCTTTTTTATTTATTTTTCAATCTTTTCACAAGCCCAAATCATCGCTCTCAAACTTACTAAATCTAAACCACTTCTTTCTAAAATCTTTCAAGTTTCTTTTCATTTCCCAACCGTCGTAAAACTAAGACTAGCTTCCGCTTTCATCTCCCCTTGTTTTTTCGCTTTTAAAGCTCTTGTTTTGGCAATTACTATTTGTGGTTGATTGCCTATGACACAAAGACCATCTTTCATTTTACAGATTGGGAGTTCCGGTTTAGAAGTGGAGGCAAACATTTGAATAGATTCATATCCATATGGTTCACTCACCGTAAAGCTTAGTGGAAGTGGGATAGGACGATTTACTTCACTTGCTCCTAATGTATAGAGAAATCTCTCATCGCCACTTGCTTCTTGAAGTTCTACAAGGTAAGAGAACTTCTCATTTTCATGGAGTGTATGACCGATAAGATAGATATAGGCTTGTCTGTTTGATTTTGCTATCAGTTCTACTTCATTGTCACTTTTGAGTAAAACATTTTTACTTCCAAATTCTTTGAAAGAGAGTTCTACTTTTAGCTCACTTTTGAGTTTCTCTTTGGATAATTCTACCTCTTGGTCAAAGGTAAGATTGTTTGGTGTAGCTCTTAGGTTTTTATAGGCAACCTTATCTAAGAAGAGTGAAGATGATCCTAGGGTGTTGTTTTGCTTATCTAGTAGATTGTAAGTGAGAAATATCCCATCGTTTGATAGTTCATAGTTTCCACTTAGGTAATACTCACTTGTATTTGGAGAAGTTGCTTGATTGAGCTTTGAAGATAGATTGTCTTTTAATACACTAGCAAAGGGAGTTATCTCATTTGAGCCATTGGTTGTGAGTGGATAGATGAAAATATTTTTTTGTGTAAAGTTTTTGGCTAGAAGTTTTGAAGCTAGCTCAATAGAGTTGATATTTTTACCAAGAGCTATCATTTTGCTTTCTATATCTGTGCTTGAAATTGGTAGTGGTTCGCTTCTTTTATATCCAAGTATCAAAGCTACAATTTCATGTTTTTCATAAGAGTTCAAAAGATTTAAAGTGAGTTCATAAAGGGAGTATTTCTCATCGTTGTTTTTAGTAGTTTCTATTTTTGCTAGGAGTTTTTGGATTTCAATTTTGAAGTCATTTAGTTTTGTGGTATAGAGGTTTAGAGCTGTTTTATCTTCAAGTGTTGCTTTCATCATCTCATTTTGGTTTTCATAGGTAAATTTGGCACCTAAGATTGGGAGTTCTGATTTGATGGTGACTAGTTTATTTACTTTTTTGTTGTAGTTTTCTTTATCATCTTTTGAGATAAAAGAGCTATAGTCACTGCTGACATTGACTGAAATGTTGTGGCTTAAGTCATCGAGAGCTGATTTTTTGGCTTCATTTTCGGTACCGTAACCAAGCCCAACTATTTCTAAACCAAATAAGCTTTGCACTAAACACAAAGAAAGTATCGTTTTTTTCACTATTCATCCTAAAAATAATTTGCAATAGTCTGAATTTTACACAATCTAACTTAATCTGTAATTTAATATTTTTTTAAGAATAGTTACTTTTTTATTACATTATTTCCATCGCATAACTTTGTATATCACCAAAGATCTCAAAAATATGAAAAATCCCCCTAATTCCTATCAAATCAAGATTTCATATACTGAACTTGTCACTCTTTCTTTTTTCCCTTCCATTATAGGGGTATTTCTAAGTTCACTTTTTTATAAAAAGTTCCCATTGTATGAAAGAAGATAAAATCACTATAACTACCTAGAGAAACCATTAAAATCAACATAATTGGAATACAACTGTAAACATCTCTAATAATATAGTATGGGTATTAATATTTATAATAAATTATTATAAGTTAGATACTTAATATCTAACATTATCTTCTTATCTATAACATGAGGATAATAAGATGAAGACTGACACAATAATAGATACCCTAGCACTACAAGTAAACTTCTTTGATGAAAATAGATGTGATACTGCAATGGATGAATTGTTTGCTAAATTAGAAAAGTATAATTTATATAAAGACAAGAACAGTAATGAGATTAAGTACAAGTTTAACTTGATAGCAACAATTGATAAAGGTTGTTTTTCATATCATAGCAAGACAAACAATGAGAAAGCAAAAACAGTATGGTACCTAACGATTAAACTAGCTGGACTAAAACGATACTTAGATTCTATAGATACAGCATCCACAAACTGTTTGCTTCTCATTTGTAGTTATCTCAATACAAACAAAATAGCATATCATGTGACACAGCTTGATGTAGCAATAGATATTTTTACTAAATTTGATAATGTGTTAGCTCTTTGTACGAACAGGTCACCAACAACAAAGTATTATAAATCAAATGATGAACAAAAGTATCCAACTACTACTTACATTGAGAAGTTTAAAAATGAGCAACAACAAAAAGAAGCGGTACTACGAGCTACACTATATGATAAAACATTCAAGCATACACTACAGACAACGATTACACGATTTGAAATAAGTTTCCAAAGGAAGTTCTTTAAAAACAACAAGTTTGATGTAGGGGCTATCTATCGTGAATTTCAACGGTATCAGGTGTTGTATATCCCTAATCAAAAGAAAAAACAAGCGATAATGGATAAATACGACAGTATGGAGATAATACGGCAAAAAGATGTGTACGAGCTTAATGTAGAGCAATTTAGAATACATCCAAATACACAGGCACTAATGGATTTTATATTAAGGATGTACATGGTGCATGATACAAAATTGGAGTATTTTTTATTGTAGGGATAAGGTGATTTTATGAGCTACTCAATATGATTTGTACATATTTGATACAATTATAAGCTTTAATCGGCTCATATTATGATACTATTACAGTAATTATTCGTCTCAAAGGTTCAATATGAAAGAAACAATTATAAAGTGGATATGGCAACATACAGAGTATCCAAATTTCAAATACGATACATCACAACTTACTGACCTAATTGGTCAAATAGACTACAATAGAGGTATCCTTGATGGTTTGTCAAAGCTATTTAACGAAGATGATATTGTCAAAATTGAGATAGAAACATTGACAGATGAAGCTATTAGCACCTCTTTGATAGAGGGTGAAGTATTTAAAAGAGAAAGTGTTCGCTCTTCTTTTAGAAAAAAGCTAGATAAGTATTTTGATGGACGAAGTGATACACATTCAACACGAGCAACAGATAATTTAGTAGAGATATTAATCGATTCCAATTTAAATAAAAATAATATGACATTGGAAAGATTACATGGTTGGCATAACTGTCTTTTTGAACATGCGAGATATGATAGACTCAAAATAATCGATATTGCGAAGTTTAGAAGCCATAGTGATATGGAGGTGATTTCAGGTGCAATAGGATTTGAGAAAGTACATTATAAAGCAGTTCCAGCTGAACAACTTGAAAGTGATATGGAAAAGTTTTTATCTTACTGTAATGAAACAAGCGAAAATATCTACATCAAATCTGCCATTGCTCATATTTGGTTTGTCATTATCCATCCTTATGATGATGGAAATGGAAGAATCGCACGAGCTATCACTGATTATATCCTCTCCAAAAACACCTCTAGTACACAATTTAAACTCTACTCTATCTCTACGGCTATCAATAGTGATAGAAAAGGGTACTATGATATTTTAGATAAGACTACCAATCTATTTTTAAATAAAGAATTTGATCTAACACCTTGGATTCTTTGGCATCTAGGAATATTAAATAATGCTATGAAACAAGCACTTAAAAATATTGAGTACCTTGTGCAAAAAACAAAATTTTGGGATAAATACAGAAATCAACCACTTAATGAGAGGCAAATCAAAGTATTAAATAAAATCCTTGATATAGGGAGTGAAAACTTCGAGGGTGGACTTAATACTAAAAAATATATCAACCTTACAAAAGTGAGTAAGGCTACAGCAGTGAGAGATATAACACAGCTTTTAGAATTTGGGTGTATTGAGCAGATTGAGGGCATGAGTGGTAGAAATGTGAAGTATAGAGTGGTGGTGTAAGATGGATAAGATGAGTAACTCAGAATTACAAGATGTTTTGTCTATTAAAACAACCCACAAAGATGATAATCTATTGTTTGGACTATGGAAAGATAGAAATGAATCTGTAGAAGATGTAGTTCGCAATATAAAATAAGATAGAACTAAGCAATTTTCAGATGATAGAGCCACTTGCAAATTCAAAGATTTTGAGTATGAATAGTAGCAATTATTAGATTTTCACTTTAAAAATCACTATTTACTCCCTGTAAATGGTTATTTTTAAAGGGGAAAGATGATGATTGAAACTATTTATAATCATTTGTTTGAATGTGCAAGTGGCTCGATAGTAAAAAAATAACAACTAAATCTTTTTGTAATAGATAGAAATTATCACCACAAATGATAAGCACTATCGGATAGCAAAAGAGTTAGATTTGAATTTTTATACCAAATAAAATAAAAAGTAGTATAGCTATCACAAAGCAAACTAAAACATAGAAACTGTCATTGCGAGGCACGAAGCAATCCACGAAGCCGACTATGGATTGCTTCGTTCCTCGCAATGACATACAATATAAGCTTTAGTTTGCTTTTTGATGACAATATTTCAATTCCAGTCACTGCGAGGTATGTGAAAGTCGTCAAAAAAGTAAACTGCTTTACTTTTTTAGACTTGGAACCAAAAGCGATGTGCTTTAGCACCGCTGGAGGTAGTCCAAGAAGCAGACTTTATAGTGGCTATCGTACCTCGCAATGACCAAATTTAACATATTAGAGTCACTTGCAAATTCAAACAAAATTTACAAATCAGCAGATAAACTTTTTGAAGGTTTAGGAATCTAAATGCTTGAAATCAAGCTATTTAAATTGTTAATCATCATTGGAAAGACGATGGCATTTTTTAGTAGAGTTTTGTAATTAAACGACATTCTAACTTCAATTTGCTACAATTAAAAACTTCTATGCTACCTCAATTCGTGCTACCCAAAATAGCATAAAAATGTATATAAAATATGAAAATGGGTAGCAATAGGGTAGCACGATTTATAATATTTTAGAAAGAAAGTTTAGAGAATCCCTTAAAATAGGGGTTTTAAGAGGATGTAAATAACATGATACTAATGATTGATAATTATGATAGTTTCACTTACAATATTGTGCAGTATTGTTTGGAACTTGGGGCGGATTTGAAAATTATCCGAAATGATGAGATGACAATTGAAGAGATAAAAGCTTTAAATCCGAAGAAGATTATCATCTCTCCAGGACCTGCAACTCCTGATGATGCAGGGATTTGTCTTGAGGCTATCAAAGTTTTTGGAGAATCTATTCCTATTCTTGGAATTTGTCTTGGACACCAAGCAATCGCTCAAGTATATGGTGGAGAGGTGATACGAGCTCCTAAAATGATGCATGGAAAAACATCTAAAATACAAGTTTTGTGTGATGATTTGATGTTTCAAGGATTGCCAAAAGAGCTTACGGAGACAAGATATCACTCTTTAACCGTCAATCAAAAGAATTTACCAGATACTATTATCGTCACTTCGAAATCACTTGATGATGATGAGATAATGTCACTGAAAATTAAAGATAAAAATGTCTATGGAGTGCAGTTTCATCCAGAATCTATTATGAGTGAATATGGTCATGAGATGCTAAATAATTTCTTAAAACTTTAATCTTGCAAATTTTTAAAATGAAGCTTAATAAATACAATCTTATATTTTTAGCTCTTTTAGTTTTTCATATTTCTGTGCTTCTTTTTATGGCAAATGATTTCAGTATCGCCTATAAAGAAGTCGAAATATTTCAAAATAAGATTGGATTCGCTGGATTTTTATCTCACTTATTTACAGATCGTTTTGGAATAAATACATTATTAATTAAATTACCATTTATTATTTTTTATACTTTAAGTGCGGTAATTCTCTATCTTTTAACCGATGATTATTTTAAATATCAAAAAGATAGATTATTATCTGTTGCTATTTTTATGATTTTACCAGGGGTGAATAGTGCGGCTCTTTTACTTAATGAGTCGATTGTGGTCGTATTTTTTACTTTACTGTATCTTTATATTTATAAAAGGACTGGGAAAGAAAACTATCTTTTGCTCTTTTTATTTTTATTTATTGATAATTCTTTCGCCATTTTATATTTAGCATTATTTTTTTATTCCCTTAAAAAAAGAGATGATGTGCTTCTTTTCGTATCACTTACCCTTTTTGGGTTGTCGATGAGTTTTTATGGTTTTGAGATAGGCGGTCG
This sequence comes from Helicobacter pylori PMSS1, assembly GCA_945883785.1. Lineage (GTDB taxonomy): Bacteria > Campylobacterota > Campylobacteria > Campylobacterales > Arcobacteraceae > CAIJNA01. The sequence goes on along the minus strand of CAMCYD010000050.1, from coordinate 4,816 downwards.
ACCGAGAGGCTATTTTTTAGACACTTTTGGTATTTATGCTTCAATTTTTTCCCCTCTTTTATTTATGTACTTTTTTTATGCAATTTATCGATTTGGTATCAAATTTGAAAGAGATATGTATTGGTATTTAGCAGCTACGGCACTTGTTTTGTCATTTGTATTTTCTCTCCGACAAAAAGTATATATTGAAGATTTTGCTCCATTTGTAGTTGTGGCAATTCCCGTGATGGTAAAACTTATTTTTCATAGTATTCGAGTAAGACTTCAAGAACATCAAGGAAATTATCTCTTTTTTGGGTATATCATACTTTTTATTTTAGTGATCAATTTTGCAATTTTTGTAGGAAACAAATCTCTTTATTTGGTATTGGAGAATCCAAAAAAACATTTTGCCTACGACTATCATATAGCCAAAGAGTTAGCGATAAAACTAAAATTTTTAGGAATCAAACATATTCATACAGAAAATAGCGAGTTAGGAGCAAGGTTGAATTTTTATGGGGTAAAAGATAATGGGAATTTTGAACTTATTGAAACAAATCTAAAAGAGAAGAAGTATGACATTTCAATAGCATACTTTGGAAAAATTGTAGCAAAGTACAAAATTAACAAAAAGTAGATGTTACAAAACTAAACAATGAATAATTTGTATTGTTCATTAAGTGTAACTTTTTACTATCTCTAATTATACAAAAGCTACAATCAACCAATTAAAATTCTAAAAGGAGAAAGTATGGCACAAAAAGCGATACGAGAATATGATGGTAAGGCATTATTTTCTAAACAATGGGAAAATTATTTCAGCGGATTTAATTATGGATTTAAATCTATAATAGTAACAAGTGGGGCAGAACTGCTTGAAATCGCAAATAAAAGTGGTTTCGAATGGTTAAAAAACGAAGCACTAGTGGCAAAACCAGATATGTTGTTTGGTAAAAGAGGGAAAAATGACCTCGTTTTATTTAGAGATAAAAAACCGGGAGATGTAACACTTGAAGTTGCTGCAAAATGGATAGATGAGAAGATTTCAGCAAACACAACACTTTTAAGTGGACAAAGTGGAGTTTTGACTCACTTTATAGTTGAGCCATTTACACCGCATACGCAAGACCAAGAATACTATATTTCGGCAACTACTGTTGGTGAAGATGATGTTTTATATATGTCAGCTGAAGGTGGAGTTGAGGTTGAAGAAAATTGGGACAAAGTTGTAGAAGTTGTTATCCCTATCACTATGAGTGATGCTGATATGGAAGCAAAAATTAGAGCAAATATCCCATCGGATATTCCAGCTATAAATAAAGAAGGGTTTGCAACTTTTGCTATAGCTTTCTTTAAATTTTATAGAGATATGAACTTTGCATATCTTGAAATTAATCCAATCGTAATGTTACCAAATAACGATATGGCAATACTTGACCTTGTGGCTAGACTTGATGATACGGCTGGATTTATGATGGCAAATACTTGGGGAGAAATCGAATATCCAACAGCATTTGGTATGGAAGACCAAACTCCAGAAGAAAAAGCAATCGCTTTGGCAGACAGTAAATCAGGGGCTTCACTTAAGCTTACAATTTTAAACCCACTTGGAAGAATTTGGACAATGGTAGCTGGCGGTGGAGCATCAGTTGTTTATGCTGATACTATCGCGGATTTTGCTGAAGCTAATGGTGGAAGTGTAAGTGACCTTGCAAACTACGGCGAATACAGTGGTGGACCAACAACTGGTGAAACTAAATTTTATGCAGATACTGTGATTGACCTTATGACGCGAAATAAAGATGCACTAGGAAGAGATAAAATTTTAATTATTGGTGGGGCAATAGCAAACTTTACAGATGTTGCAAAAACTTTCACAGGTATCATCCAGTCATTTGAAGAAAATGCTGAAAAAATGAAAGCTCACAATACTAAGATTTATGTAAGACGAGGTGGACCAAACTATGAAAAAGGACTTAAAGATATAAAAGAAGCTAGCGATAGATTGGGACTTTATATAGAAGTTTATGGACCAGAAACACATGTAACTGACATCGTCAGAATGGCACTAGAGAAGTAAGGAGAGACCATGGAAAAATTATACACAAACGAAACACAAGCTATATTTTGGAATAACAATGCAAGTGCAATTCAGAGAATGTTGGATTACGATTACACAATAAATAGAAAAACTCCATCAGTTGCAGCAATCGTTGCTCCAACAGCTGAAAGTAAATTTCAAAAGTTTTTTTGGGGTCCAGATGAGATTATGATTAATCTTTATAAAAACACAGCGGCTGCTAAAAAAGCATATCCAAATGCTGATGTTTTACTAAATTTCGCTTCTTTTAGAACGGCTTATGATGTAACAATCGAAGCTTTGGAATTGGGTGGATTTAGTTCAATAATGGTTACAGCAGAAGGGATTCCTGAGAGACTTGCTAGAGTTATGAATCAAGCAGCACGAGAAAAAAATGTAACAGTTATCGGACCAGCAACAGTTGGAGCAATTGCGCCAGGTGGATTTAAAATAGCGAATATCGGCGGAACTATCGAAAACATTATCCAATCAAAACTTCATAGATGTGGAAGTTGCGGACTTGTAACAAGAAGTGGCGGATTATTTAACGAACTTTCAAACATTATTTCAATCAATGCAGATGGTATCGCTGAAGGTGTTGCTATTGGTGGAGATAGATTTGTTGGGTCTGTATTTATAGACAATATGCTTAGAATGGAAAAAAATCCAGATGTAAAATATATGGTTCTTTTGGGTGAAGTTGGTGGAACTGAAGAATATAAAGTTATCGAAGCAGTTAAAAATGGGCTTATCAAAAAACCAATTATTGCTTGGTGTATCGGAACTATTGCTAAACATTTTAGTACAGGTGTTCAGTTTGGTCATGCTGGAGCTTCGGCAAATGCTGATGCTGAAACTGCTATTTATAAAAATCAAGCCATGGCTGAAGCTGGATTTTATGTTCCAAGTTCATTCAATGACTTGCCAAGTAAAATCGCTGAAGTATATGGAAAACTAAAAGCTGAGGGAATTATCGGTGAAATCGTTGAGCCTGTACTTCGAACTGTACCAAAAGTAAGAAGAAGCAAAGAGTTTATCTGTACTATCAGCGATGATAGAGGTGATGAGGCTACTTATGCAGGTTTTCCAATATCTTCTGTTGCAACTCCTGATACTGGCAAAGGAATAGGAGATGTAATTTCACTTCTTTGGTTTAAAAAACAATATCCAAAATGGGCAACAGAATTTATCGAAACAGTTATCAAAACAGTTGCAGACCATGGTCCAGCGGTAAGTGGAGCTCATAATGCAAAAGTAACGGCACGAGCTGGAAAATCAGTTGTTGAATCACTTGTAACTGGACTTTTAACAATTGGTCCAAGATTTGGTGGAGCGATTGATGGTGCAGCTGAACATTTCAAATATGCAAATGACAACGACTTAACTCCAGCAGAATTCTTAAATCATATGAAAAAACTGGGAATCCCAATTCCTGGTATTGGACATAGAATTAAGTCTTTAAGAAACCCTGATTTAAGGGTTGTAGGACTTAAAAAGTTTGCTGCGGAACATTTTCCAGCAACACCACTTTTAGATTATGCTTTAACAGTTGAGCAATTAACTACAAGCAAAAAAGATAATCTTATCTTAAATGTTGATGGTACAATTGGAATTTTAATGGTTGATATGTGGAGAGCATTAGGTTATGCAGAAGAAGAGATAAATGAATTTATATCCTCAGGAACTTTAAATGCATTTTTTATCGCTGGAAGAACAATAGGATTTATTGGTCATGTTCTTGATGAAAAAAGACTTGCAATGCCTATGTATAGACATCCTATGGATGATATTTTATATCAAGTGGATATGGCTGAAGAGATTTAAGTATATTTCAGTAGAGATTTTTAAAAGCCACTCAAAATTGGGTGGCTTTTTTTATTAGAATTGTATGGCTTCTTTGATACAATTTTACCACTAAAAAAAGAACCACAAAGGGTTGAAAAATGAAATTCCCAACAATAAGAGAACTAGTAACAAGAGATGTAACGCTCTTAAATACGGAAACAACACTAAATGACACAATTGATCTTATGTATAATCAAAATCATCGAAGTGTAATTGTTACAGATAAGAAAAGATTTTATTTGGTTACAGCAAGTGATTTGCTAAAATTAAAAATCAAAGCTTATGACTTTACTGAGCCATTGTCAACAATACGGATGGTTGAAATACCTACAATATTAGACGATAAAAATATTTTAGAAGCTATTTCATTTTTAGAGCAATCAATTGAATATGTTAGTGTTGTTGATAAAAATGGAGATTTTTGTGGAATTATTACACATACCGATATTATAAGTAATATTGACCCAGAAACTTTGATGGATAATTATAGAATTTGTGATTTAATCAATATAAATAAGCCGATTTCTAGTGCTTTTAGTGATGCAACTACCATTGAAGTACTAACAAATATGGTTGATTCAAGCCTTGATAATATTATTATCAAAAGTGAAAATGATGAGCCTATAGGAATCATTACGACTAAAGATGTTATGAAATTGTTAAAAAGCCCATCTGATTTAACACTACCAATCGAAACATATATGACGTCACCACTTCAAACTTTACATGAAAAATCTACATTAAGAGATGCTATTAATTTTATGAAAAGTAAACACTTTAAACGAATAGTTGTGGTAAATGATAAAAATGAAATTATTTCTATTATTCTGCAAAGAGAGCTTATTTCGTTGTCATATAGTAAATGGGCAACAATTATGAAAGAATATTCGAGCGAATTGTCGCAAATCA
>CAMCYD010000049.1 GCA_945883785.1 Helicobacter pylori PMSS1 | reverse complement strand
AATTCAAAGATTTTGAGTATGAATAGTAGCAATTATTAGATTTTCACTTTAAAAATCACTTTTTGCTCCATGCAAATGGTTATTTTTAAAGTAAAAAGATGATGATTGAAACTGTTTATAATCATTTGTTTGAATTTGCAAGTGGCTCTTTAGTGTATTTTATTTTCAAAATAAATCTTGGCTTAGTTTCCAAAGAGGTGCACAAACTTCAAAAGGTTTGAGTAATGCACAAACGATGTTTGGTATCAAAGATATTCCAAGTGATAACCATAATGGAGCTATATGTTATGCGATTTTATTTTCAGTTAGAAATGCTGAAGCGATACACATTTAAGAGCATTTACAGTCAGCAAACGATAAAATCATAAACATTAGTAATGTACTCGAGTAGTTCGGGATTTCCATAATATGAGGGTCCGATAACTTTACTAAATTGTCAACGGCTACTCGGGAATTTTTTAATTTCAATAAAAGAAACTCGTTTCTTTAGTTTTAGACTTTGCTACTTTAAGTTTGGCTTTTTAAACTGTTAGAAGCAGACAATATTACAATCTAGGTCCCTTTGAAAGGGGACATTTTAAAGGAAAATAATATGAATATTTTAATACTTGGAAGTGGAGGTAGAGAATACTCTATTGGACTTGCACTAAAAAAAGAAAAAGAAAATCATACAATCTATTTTGTGCCTGGAAATGGTGCAACAGATAAGCTTGGAACAAATATAAATATTAAAGATTATACTGCATTAGCAATTTGGGCTAAAAATAATAATATAGATTTAACAATTGTGGGACCAGAGGGTCCTTTGGTTGATGGTGTTGTTGATATATTTAAAGAAAAAGATTTAGTTATTTTTGGACCAACTGCAGCAGCAGCTAGACTTGAAGGTTCAAAAGCTTATATGAAAAATATCCTCAAAAAATACAATATCCCAACGGCTGGTTTTATAGAAACCTCAAACAAACAAGAAGCATATGATTTTATTGATGGGATGGAAAAATTACCAATAGTTGTAAAAGCGGATGGGCTTTGTGCTGGAAAAGGTGTGATTATTGCTATTTCAAAAGAGGAAGCGAAAGAGACCGTAAGAGATATGTTGAGTGGAAATAGTTTTGGAAATGCTGGTAGTACGGTTGTTGTGGAGGAGTATCTTGATGGATATGAACTTTCAGTTTTTGCCATTTGTGATGGTGAAAATTTTAAACTTCTTCCTGCTGCCCAAGACCATAAAAGAGTAGGGGATGGTGATACTGGACCAAATACTGGCGGAATGGGGGCTTATGCACCAACTCCACTTGTAAATGATGAGATTTATAAAAAACTAGAAGAGAGAGTTGTTATTCCAACACTAAAAGGGATGCAAAATGAAGGTTGTCCATTTGAAGGTGTTTTGTTTATTGGAGTTATGGTTGTCAATAATGAGCCAATCATCTTGGAGTACAATGTAAGATTTGGGGATCCAGAATGTGAGATTCTTATGCCTTTACTTGAAACTCCCGTAAGTGAGCTTTTTTATAAAGGAGCAACTAAACAATTGGATTCCCTTGAGATTAAAATCAAAAACCAATATGGTGTTGCAGTTGTGATGGCAAGTAAAAACTATCCTTATGGAGATAGCGAACCAGCTGAAATTATCGTTGATGAGATACATGATGAAGTTTTAAAAGCAAATTCACATATTTCATATGCAGGTGTTTCAAAAGAAGATGATAAGCTTTTTGCAACCGGTGGAAGAGTTTTGCTTTGTGTTGGATTTGGTAAAGATATAGAAACGGCTAGAAATAGGGCTTATGCCCTTTGTGGACAAGTTCATTTTGCTGGAAAGAAATGTCGAACTGACATAGCATACCAAGCATTAAAAATAAAGTAATTCACATGCAAAGAGAAGAAAATATGAATATAAGTAAACTAGAACTTGCGAGCCAAAAGAAGAGAATGCAAGCTTTTGTAATAGATGATATATTAGTCAGTATTGTTACAATGTTTATTCTTTGGGATAAGATTACAGTTAGCAATGGTGAATTGATGGATATTCTTATGATTATGAATGGCGCTTTTGTACAGGTTTTATTTTTAAAACTTATTTATCAAACATTTTTTGTTTGGTATTATGGAGCTACTATTGGAAAATTTATAGTAAAAATAAGAATTATTAAAGAGAATGATTTTGGTCCAGTTGACTTTGTATCTGCATTTATGCGATCTATTTCAAGAATTTTAAGTGAATCAGTTTTTTATTTAGGGTTCTTTCTCTCGTACTATACGGAAGGAAGACAAACACTTCACGATAAATTAGCTAAAACTTTGGTTGTAAATGGCTAAAAAGTCTTTTTTCTTCATCGTTTCGTTGTTTATATCCTCATGTTTCATGGTAGTAATGGCGAAAGAAAATGAGACTATGCAAATTATTGCAAACAAGATAGAACAAAATGGGACAATAATTACAGCAACTGGCGATATACTTGTTTTTTCTCCAAATTATTTTGTAACCGCACAAAAAGCTATTTATGATAAAAATAACTTAACACTAGAACTTTTTGGAAATGTAAATATTTCAAAAGATAAGCAAACAGTGTCTTTGAGTAACTATGCTTTTTTGGATATGAAAAATGAAGCCGACAATGCAAAACCAATATTACTTATAGACAAATCAACAAATGTTTGGATAAATGCGAAAACAATTGAAAAAAATGTTGATTTAAGCGTAATTAAAAATGCAACTCTTTCTAGTTGTGATTGTACGAATCCTGCTTGGAGTATCGGTTTTTCAAGTGGAGATTATAATACAACAGAACAATGGATAAATATCTATAATAATACTTTATATATATCAGATATTCCAGCTTGGTATTTTTTGATTCCTGCTATTCCCTATGCAACAGTTCCTACTATCATCACTTCGTATATGTTGTTAAATATGCCATATATGGGGTTTTCAACAAACAAAGAAAGAAGATCTGGACTTCTTAAACCACAAATAGGATATGGACAAAATGATGGATGGTTGTATGCGCAACCAATTTATTATGCACCTAGAAAAGATGTTGACTTTGAGTATATACCTCAGATAAGAAGTCTTAGGGGAAATGGACATGAATTGAAATTTAGATATGCCGATTCTGCTTACTCAAAGTTAGATTTTGATACCGCTATGTTTAACGAGAAAGAGAGTTATTTTAAAGAGCAAAATCTTGCAAATCAAAACCACTATGGATGGAATTTGAAATACAATAGAACAAAATTATTTTCAAGCGGTGAATCAACGGATGGTTTTTACACCTATTTGCAAGATATGAATGATGTAGAATATCTTAATACAAAATACAGCAAGGACAACCAAACCCTTTATGCAGATAAGATTTTAGAATCTAAAATAAAATATTTTTATAATACCCAATCATATAATGTAAATGGTGAGATTTTAAATTACAACAATATCAGCTATAAAGATGGAAAAGAAAATGATGACTCGAATGTTATGCAAGTAACGCCTGCTATTGGTTTGCATCTTTATTCTGATGGTTTATTTATTGATAGATTGAGAGAGTCTATTGATTTGAAATACAAAAGACAAGATAGAAAAATAGGACTGGGTGCTGAAACAACCGACCTTTCGATTCCATTTGTGTATAACAAATCTCTATTTGCTGATTATTTGTTGTTTTCATATGAAAAATTATTTGGATTCAACAATATTAAATATTTGAATAATGAAAACAATTTTTATAAAGACGGAAAACTTTTAACCACCAAAGATAGTGTTTCGCTTGAAATAGATCTTTTGAAATCATTTGAAACAACAATCCATACGGTGAACTTAAATACAAAATATTCAAAACCTAGACATATAAATCAAAAGGGAGATGTGTATGGTATCAACTCCAATGATTCAAATTTAAGCATTTTCCCATACACAGATGATATTGAAAATATCAATCTTTCATTTAATCAATCATTGTTCAATAAAGAAAATTTATCCACTATTGTAAATCATAAAATAAATCAAAAAATAATTTTTGATACTAATGGAACATCATCTTATGAAAATCTTGAAAATGAGTTAACTTTTTATCTCCCTTATGCATCTATTTCAAATAGATTATTGTTTAATCATGATGAAAAAATGATTATAAAATCTACATCAACTTTAAATTTTAAAAAAGATGATTATTTTACAAATTTAGATTATGCATATTCATTTGATAAAAATATTACGACGAATTTATATAATGATGGCGAAAAACTCGAAGCAGTAACTGGGAATATAGGAACTAAAGTTTTAAAATACTATACTTTAAGCTACAAAGAACAGTATGATTTAACAAATCATATCAGTAAATTTAAAGAGTATAAATTGAATATCGATAAAAAATGTTGGGCTCTAAATGTATCATTTCAAGATAGCTTAATAGCAACCGCTGCAAACACGGATAAAGCTAGGAGACAAAGTATAGTGTATGCAACTATCACTTTAAAACCTATTTTTTCATTTAGTCAAAAATATATTCAAGATGAGAGAGATGAATAGATGAAGCCAGAAACGAAAGTAGGATTATTTGTAATTGTTGGGTTAATGATGTTGTTTGGATTAACAACTCAAGTTGGAACATTTAAATTTGGTAAGAAAGAGGGATATCCTATTTATGTTGAAATACCAGATGCAAGTGGAGTGGAAATCAATGCAAAAGTAAAATCAAGAGGTATAGAAATAGGTTCTGTAGAAGATTTGACACTTAAAAGAGATTTGGTTGGAATTGGTTTACTTATTAATAAAGATATAAAAATACCTTTAAATTCAATAGTATCAATTAAACAAGAGAGTATGCTTGGTGTAAAGTATGTGGACATTGAATTTTCAAAAGATGGTGCATATGCAAAATCATCAGATGTTTTGTCCAACACAAAGACTTTTGCTTCGTTTGATCAAACGAGTGAATCGATAAATCAAGCAGCATTGAAAGTGGATAAATTTATAGCAAGACTTGATGATCTTGTGGCTCGTAATGAAAAAAATTTCGGAGATTTGATATATAACTTCAAGGTGGCTGGTGCGGAATTTCGAGAAACTGGAAGAATGATAAATGAAAAACTCCCAAAAGTTATTGATAATTTTGGAGATGTTGGAGCTGAATTTAAAACTACTGGAATTACAATAAATGAAAAACTTCCGAAAGTGCTTGATAAGTTTGAGAATGCTGGAGCTGAATTTGAAACGACTGGAAAAACAATAAATGAAAAATTACCTCCAGTTATGGATAAGTTTGCCAAAATTGAAGATACGGTTCAAGGTGTACTAGATGAGAATAGAGAGGCTTTAAAAAGTGCAGTTCAAAATGTTGATACAGCCTTTGTTGGTGTCAATAAAGCATCTATTAAGGTTGAAAGTTCGTTTGATAAGCTTGATAAATATTTGAGTTCAGCGACAAAAAGTACACTTGGAATTGAGGCCAAAGTAGAACATCTTGGTAAAGATGGTTATAACAAATCATATTTTGGAATTGATTATTCGCCGAAACCAACGATACATTATTTAGCTGATGTTATCGCATCAGATGATTATAGAGATGCAGGTGGTATTCCAAAAACAACACCATTACATCAAAAAGGGAGAACTTTAGTTTCGGCTCAATATGGAAAAGATTTTGGAAATGTTAGAGTCAGAGGTGGTATTATAGACAGCACAGGTGGTTTTGGAGCGGATTATTTTATGCTTAATAAAAAACTGAAATTTTCATTAGAATCTTTCGATTTTAATGCTTATAATGATGTAAGAGGAGATAAAGTGCATTTAAAATCGTATCTTGCGTATACAATGAAAAAACATATTCAATTGTACACAGGGTATGATAATTTCTTAAATACAGAAGCCAAAAATATTTTTTTTGGTTTAGGTGTTAAGTTTGAAGATGACGATTTGAAATATCTTTTAGGGAGTAGCGCAGCTTCCATTAAGTGAAAATGAAACAAGTAATATAATAAAAAGGAAAATATATGTCAATAATATGTGAATTAGAATTAAACAACCAAAAAGAAATTTTTGAATTTGATAAAGTCGCTAAACAATCAAATGGAGCAGTTTTATATAAAGTTGGAGATGCAGTTATTTTAGCATCGGTGGTAAGTGAATTTGACCATCCTGTGAGTGAAGACTTTACTCCACTTACAGTGCAATATATCGAAAAAACTTATGCAGCTGGAAAAATTCCTGGTGGATTTGTTAAGAGGGAAGGAAAACCAAATGACTTTGAAACACTCACTTCAAGAATTATTGATAGAAGCTTAAGACCACTTTTTCCGCAAGGTTATGTGTATCCAACAACAATAACAATTATGGTGCTTAGTGTTGATAGAGAATTAGATTTACAGGTGTTAGCTTTAAATGCAGCATCCGCAGCACTTTTTGTTTCTGATTTACCAATAGAAAAATCAATTTGTGGTGTTCGAATTGGAAAAATAGATGATGTTTTAGTGATAAATCCAACAAATTCACAAATGTTAGATTCAACTTTAGACCTTTATTTAGCAGGAAGTAGTAATGATTTGCTTATGATAGAGATGCAAGCTTTGAGTAGTGAAAAGATTATTGAAACATCAACCGAAACTTTTGTTAAAACGCATAATATAAATGATATTAATGAAGATGAACTTATTGATATTATTGGGTTTGCTCAAAAATATTTGAATGTTGCAAATAAAACTTATGAGCAAAGTTTTGCTATTGCTATGAAAGATAAAGTTACTGTGGAATTGTTTTCTAAATCTATTTCTGATGAATTACTTTCATATGTTTCCTCAAATTATAAAGAAGAAACTTTACAAGCTATTAAGAAATTAGCTAAAAAAGAGAGAGCTACAGAGTTAAAAGAGTTGGCAGGTAAAATTACATTAGATGAATATTGTATTTCAAATGAAGTTTCGGAAAGTGATGCTTATGAAGCTGTATCAATATTAAAAAAGATTTAGTTCGAAATATGACTGTAAATGAAAAAGTGAGAGCAGATGGAAGAGGATTGAAAGAGGTAAGAAATATTTCTATAGAAACAAATATTTTACCATCAGCTCATAGTAGTTGTCTCTTTACAAGAGGTGAAACACAAGCACTTGTGGTAGGAACTTTAGGAAACGAAAAAGATGCTCAAATGTATGAGGTTTTAGGTCAAAAATCTACTTCAACTGAGAATTTTATGGTACATTATAATTTTCCTGGATTTAGTGTCGGAGAAGCAAAACCTATTTTTGGAGTAGGAAGACGAGAATTAGGACATGGAAATTTAGCAAAAAAATCACTTCAAAGTTCAATTGATGGAGATTTTAGCGACACAATTCGACTTGTTTCTGAAATTTTAGAATCAAATGGTAGCTCTTCTATGGCAACTGTTTGTGGAGGTTCGTTAGTTTTAAAAGCAGCTGGAGTTCCTATATCATCATTGATAGCTGGAGTTGCTATGGGAGCTATGTTTGAAGGTGATACTTATGCAATACTAACTGATATTATGGGGCTTGAAGATCATGATGGAGATGTTGATTTTAAAGTTGCTGGCACTACAAATGGAATTACTGCACTTCAAATGGATATTAAACTCGGGGGAGTTACTTTAGACTTTCTAAAAGAAGCTTTGCATCAAGCGAAAGAGGGAAGAATCCATATTCTGAATATTATGGAAGAAGCTTCAAAAGAGATAATAACGAGTGAAGCATTACCTTTAATGGAACAATTTAAAATTGATCCGTCGAAAATTTTTGCGGTTATTGGAAAAGCTGGAGCAGTAATAAGAGAAATTATAGAAAAATTTGAAGTTTCTATTGATTTGGATAGAGAAAATGGAAATGTTAAGATTACAGGAAAAGAAGCAAAAAATATTTATGATGCCAGTGAATATATCAAAAATATTTCATCAAATTCAAAAAGTTTTGCAAAAAAAGAAAAAATAAATTTTGACGAAATATATAAAGCAGATGAAATAGTAAAAGGAAAAGTATTAAGAATTACTGATTTTGGCGCATTTATAGAATTAGACAAAGGAGGAGAAGGCTTATTGCATATCTCTAAAGTATCTAAAGAGAGAGTTGCAAACATCAGCGATGTTTTAAGTGAAAATCAAGAAATAGAAGTAAAAATTTTAAAAGTTTCAAGAGAGAGAATTGAATTATCCAACCCATTAATTTAGGTTGATTTAAAAAATAATAAGATATAGTTTAACATAAATAGTAAGTGGTAAGGAATAATATGAAACTTTTAATTGTAGATGATTCAACTATGCTAAGAGATATGCTCTCGTATGCTCTTAATGAAGGTGGCTACACTGATGTAACAGAGGCAGTTGATGGTGTTGATGGTTTAGAAAAAGCAAGCAAGATGGTTTATGATTTGATTATTAGTGATATTAATATGCCAAATATGGATGGACTTACAATGGTTGGTGAAGTCAGAAAGTTGCCAGAATATGCAAAAATACCTATTTTAGTCCTAACAACTGAACGAGGTGATGAGATGAAGGCAAAAGGTAGACAAGCTGGTGCTTCTGGATGGATTGTAAAACCATTTGTTCCTGATCAGTTGCTAAAAGCTGTTAATATAGTTCTGAGTAAAAAATAATTAAATTATAAAAAGGTGTAAAGATGTCTGGATTTGATATTTCAATGTATAGGGATATGTTCATAGAAGAAGCGGGTGAATTATTTGAGTCTGCTGATAATGTGTTGCTTGAGGCTGAGAAAAATGGTTCATTAACTGAAGATGAAATGGGACAATTATTTAGAGATGTGCACACACTTAAAGGTAGTGGCGCATCTGTTGAGCTTGCATATTTTGCTGAATTTACTCATGATGTTGAAAACCTTATGGATAAGCTTAGAAATCATAAAATTGAGTTTATACCTGAAATGGCTGGAGCTTTAATGGATGGGCTAGATGTGATGAAAGAAATTCTCCAGTTAGAAAACAATGGTCAGATAGACAGAGAGATTTTTGAGCAAATGTCTACCGAGCTATTGACTACTATTCGAGCTTATATCAATGGTACTGTTGTCCAAAGTACTTCCTCGAAAGAGAAAGAAAAACTTCTTGAGACTGTTAATATAGAAAAAGCAAACAATTTATCCGAAAGAGTCTCAAAAAATTCTTCATCAACTTCTTACGGTTTTTTTGGCGAAGATGTTTTGGAAGAATGTTCTAGTGACGATGATTTTGGTTTTTTTGATTTATCGTTAGAAATTACTCCAGATAGTGTTATCGAATCCAACGGACCAAAAGAAAGCATCAAAGAGGTGACCGTTGTAAAAGAAATTGTTGCACCTAAGATTGTAGCAGCACCGATTATCAAAAAGATTGAAGGTGGTGATGACGATTCTGACAATAATAAAAAAATGGCAAGTACAAATAATATAAGAGTAAATCTAGATAAAATAGATAATCTTATGAATAATGTAGGTGATTTAGTTATAACAAATGCTATGCTTACACAGTTTGCATCTACAATAAGTGAATCAAAAACAAGAGGTTCTGTTCTTGAAAGACTTGAATTGCTTGAGAGACATATTAGGGAGATGCAAGATTCTATTATGAGTATAAGAATGATTCCTATGGAATCAATTTATTCTAAGTTTCCAAAAGTTGTAAGAGATATATCGAAAAAATTAAATAAAAAAGTTGAATTTAAGCATGATGGAGATTCTGTTGAAATAGACAAAGCAATGATTGAAGGATTAACTGATCCGTTAATGCATATTATTAGAAATTCATTAGATCATGGTCTTGAAACACCAGAGATAAGAAGAGCTTCTGGAAAAAATGAAACAGGTATTATCAGTATATCGGCTGAACAAGCTAATGGTCAAATGATTATTACAATTAAAGATGACGGAAAGGGAATTAATAGTGAGTTAGTTGCTCAAAAAGCATTATCGAATGGAACAATTGATGAAAATCAATATAAGCAAATGAGTACAAATGATAAAGCTATGCTCATTTTTGGGGCTGGGTTAAGCACTGCAGAACAGATTACTGAAATTTCAGGTCGTGGTGTTGGTATGGATGTTGTTAAAACAAATATCCAAAAACTCGGTGGAGTCATTAAACTTGATACGGAGATGGGGCAAGGTACTACAATAATTATTATGCTACCGCTTACTCTTGCTATTCTTGATGGACTTGATATTGCAGTTGGAAAAATGAAATACATCCTTCCTTTAAGTTCAATTGTAGAGTCATTGCAACCAACAAATGAAATGATTAAAAAAATTGGTGACGGAACACAAGAATTACTGATGCTTAGACAAGAATTTGTTCCAATAGTAAGACTTTATAAATTATTTGATATTACACCAAAATATGAAAAACTTGAAGACGGAATGCTTATTGTAGTAAAATCTGGAAATCAAAAAATTGCTGTATTTATAGATGAATTTTTACATCAACATCAGGTTGTTGTGAAACCACTTGACAAAAACTTTAAGCCCGTTATGGGAATTGGTGCTGCCACTGTTAGAGGAGATGGAAGTATTGGATTAATTTTAGATATTGTTGGTCTTATCCAAGTTCAAAAAGATTTTGATCACGGACATTTAAAAATGGAAAATATTCATAAAAAAGTTTCCTAGATGCTAGACACGAGTCTTCTACATGATAGAGTGAAGAAAATACTTTACTCTATGGCTGGTATTACATTAACAGAAAATAAAGATATTATGATTGCAAATCGCCTTGATAAACTTATAAGAAATACGGATTTTAAAGGAAATATGGATGATTTGTTAAATGAAATAGAGCATCATGGGAAGTTTTCTACAGAATTTATTAATACATTCACTACAAATAAAACTCATTTTTTCAGAGAAGATTTTCATTTTTTAGATCTCAAAGAGAGAGTTTTGCCAGAATTTGCAAAATCAAATAAAGAGATTAAGATGTATTGTTCGGCATCTTCAACTGGAGAAGAGCCTTATTCTATGGGTATTACTGTTAAGGAATGTAGTCCATCAATGAGAGCATCTATTATTGCTACAGATATAGATACAGAAGTTTTACAATACGCTGCAAATGGTGTTTATAGATTTCAAAAAAGTTCAAAAGAATTTCCAGAATGGATTAAGCCACAAAAATATTTTAAAAGAAGAATCCAAAAAAGTGTTCTTGGAGATGAAATACTCATTAAAATAAATGATGATATTAAAAATATGATTACTTTTGGGCAAATGAATCTTAATAATGAAAAATATCCATTTGATGATGAGGCATTTGATGTTGTATTTTGTAGAAATGTTCTTATTTATTTTTCGGTAGAAGATCAGAACAAAATACTAAAGAAATTATTTAGGCTTCTTAAAATAGGTGGAACCCTCTATTTAGGTCATTCCGAATCACCTCAGGATATTATCAACTATTCACAAAGAGTGGGTCAAAATATATTTGTAAAACAAAGGAATATCTAATCGTGGTAACACTCGGTCATAAAGATGGTAGCATTGAAAAAATGTCGTTAGCTAGAGTAACGCAGGTTGTGAAGGGTTTTAAAACTCATACTGTTATTGGTGGAGAATTTGCTATTGTTAAAGATGATGAAGAGATAGCATTTAAAACACTTCTTGGTTCATGTGTGGCTATTATGTTTTATGATAAAACGCAAAAAATCAAAGGCATGAATCATTTTTTATTGCCTTTTACTAACAATAGCAATGAAGATATGAAATACGGTCTTTATTCGGTAGAGGCAATGCTAAATGAGATGTATAAAATGGGTTGTCGTAAAGAAAATATGGCAGCTAAAATTTCAGGTGGTGCCGATATTGTGAATGTTACTTTATCTTCAAAAAGCATAGGGCATAGAAATGTTGAATTTGCTATGGATTTTTGTGCTAGTGAACGATTTAGAATTATATCAAATCACACAAGAGGAACAGACGGAAGAGTTATATTGCTTACGAACAGCTTTGAAACATTTATTAAAACGGTTGAAAACAATACTACAACGAGTCAAGTTATGGCCGATGAGAAAAAACTACAAATTGAACTTTCAGTTAGAAAGCCAGCTATTTCAGAATATGGAAATAATACGGATTTATTTGGTCTTAACAATCAACAAGAACAAGAGATGGAAATAGAACTTTTTTAAGGAATTTAATATATGTATACAGTTTTAGTCATTGATGATTCAGCTTCAATGCGAAGAGTTATCAAAGATGTTATAAATACAATAGATGATTTTGAGGTGATTGATACTGCCTCTGATGCTTATGATGCAAGAGAAAAGATTAAACTTTATGAACCTGATATTGTTACAATAGATCTCAATATGCCAAAAATGGATGGAGCAATCTTTTTGAGAAATCTTATGAAACTACATCCGATGCCTGCAGTTGTGATTTCAAGTGAAAGTTCTAGGGAAAATGATATTTTTGATGATGGTGCTATTGGATTTATTGAAAAACCAAAACTTGGTGAAACCATCGAAGATTTTAGTAAAAGAATAGAAACTACAATGATGAGTTTAACTTTTTTGCTTCAAAGATATACCCTTAAAAAACCACAACCTCAAAAAAAGGTGCAATTAACACAAAATCGAACTGAGCATTTTCATGAAATTGAGCGAAAAGTTCATCCAGATGAAGTTATAAAATCAAATCCTGCCTCCTTACAAGGCTCTAAGGTAATTGGTATTGGATCATCCACTGGTGGTGTAGAATCTTTGTTAAAAGTTTTTCAAGCTTTACCTTTAGGGCTTCCGCCGATTATCATGACCCAACACATACCGTATGGTTTTTCAAGTTCTTTTGCTCAAAGATTGAATACTTATTCAGAGGTTGAAGTTTGTGAAGCGACTGATGGGTTGATTTTGCAAAAAAGTCATGCTTATCTAGCTCCTGGCAATATGCATTTAACTATTGAAAAAAGAGGAAATGAGTATATTACAAAACTTCTCGACACAGCTAAAGTAAGTAGACATAAGCCAAGTGTTGATGTGATGTTTAGAAGTTTAAACAATACTGTTGGTGGTGGTGCAATGGCCGTAATGATGACAGGTATGGGCGATGATGGAACCATAGCAATGAAAGAATTATTTGATAATGGTGCATATACGGTGGCACAAGACGAGAAAAGTTGTGTTGTTTTTGGTATGCCAAGACAAGCAATCGAAGCTGGTGCCATTAAAGTTATCTGTTCACTTGATGAGATAGCAAACCATATAATAGACTTTTCAAATGGGAAACGAAAATAGTTTTAATTTAAATAATCAATTCCATATTACAGAAACTCGAAATAAATACAAGTGCCTCTAATTAATTAAACTCTTTTTGGAGATTAATTGATTGGAGACACTTATCAACTTGTTAAACTTTTTCAGTATTTAATGAGTTGGAGATGCTTAGTAGAAGTCTAAAACTTTTCAGTCTCCTAAGAATTTACAATAATAAAAGAAAGTAGAGAAACGCATGAATAAAATTTATATGGAAGATTTTGAAAATATTCCTTCAAAACTTCAAACAATAATAGAAGAAAACAATAAAGAATTAGAAGAGCTACTCAAGATTAGCGAAAAAGATTATAATAACTTTGTTGTTCCTTATCAGTTAATGAGTGAAAAATTAAATAATTTTATGACACCTATTTATCATTTGGATAGTGTTTGCAATAGCGAATTAACCCAAAAAGTTTACGACGAAAGTCTCCCTATTATTTCACAGTACCACAGCTCATTGTCTCAAAATGAAAAGACTTATAGCTCTTTTAAATACATACAGTATAAGTATAAAAGTACATTAAGTATTGAACAAAATAAAGTTCTTGAGAATGAAATAAGAGATTTTAAACTCGGAGGTTGTGGGCTCGATGATGAGAAAAAGAAACAGCTTGAAGAGATTGATTTGGCATTAAATATGATAGGCAAAACATTTTCTCAAAATATTCTTGATGCTACAAATAATTGGGAGATGATTTGTGAAGAGAATGATGTTGTCGGAATGCCAAATGATGACAAAGAACGAGCAAAAGTAGATATTGATGGAGTTGTAAAGTATAAATTTACACTCAAAATGCCATCGTACATAGCTTATTCGACTTATGGTTTCAATCGCTATAAAAGGGAAGAAATTTATAAAGCTTACTCGACAAGAGCCCCACAAAATGGAAAACTGATTGAAGAAATTTTACTTTTAACAAGTAAAAAAGCTCAAATCTTAGGATTTAAGAGTTACTCAGAATATTCGCTGGCTACAAAGATGGCAAATAGCGAAGAGGAAGTTATAGTATTTTTAAAAAATATAGCATCCAAATCAAAAGAGAAAGCACAAGAAGAACTTGATGAACTAAAAGAATTTGCCAAAAAATTAGATAATCTTCCTAACTTTGAAAGTTTTGATTTTAGTTATTATTCACAAAAATTAAAAGAAGCAAAATATGATATTGATGAAGAATTTTACAAGCCTTATTTTGAAAAAGAGTTAACTCTTAAAGGGATCTTTGAATTTATTAATAAAATTTTTGGAATAGAATTCAGACATATCGAAGAGGAAAGTTGGAATGAAAAGGTTTTAACTTATGAAATTTTTGAAAACAATACTTATATGGGAAAAATATATCTTGACCTTGAAGCTAGATTTGAAAAGAAAGGTGGTGCTTGGATGCACAATTGGCACAATAGATATTTTTTGAATAACACCATTCAACATCCAACTGCATTTGTAGTTTGTAACTTTTCTCCATCTACTGATTTAACACCATCGTTGCTCAGTCATGATGAAGTAACTACCCTTTTTCATGAGTTGGGTCATGCCGTTCACCATCTTTTTACTACAGTAAATGAACCATTTGTAAGTGGCATAAATGGGGTTACTTGGGATACAGTTGAATTTCCATCACAATTTTTAGAGTATTTTGCTTATGAAAAAGATGTTTTAAAGATGTTTGCAAAACACTATAAAACCGGAGAAGTTTTAGATGATACTTCTGTAGAAAAACTTATAAAAACAAGAAATTATGGCTCCGCACTTTCCACAATTAGACAGGTTGAATTTGCACTTTTTGATTATTTACTATATCAAAAACCAAGAAATGAATCACAAGTACAAGAGCTTTTAGATAGTGTAAGAGAAGAATTTGCTGTTAACATTCCCCCAAAATACAATAAATTTCAAAATAGTTTTTCTCATATTTTTAGTGGTGGATATGCTGCTGGATACTATAGCTACAAGTGGGCTGAAGTTTTAAGTGCAGATGCTTTCTATCTTTTCAAAAAAAATGGAATTTTAAACAAAGAGATAGGGGAAAAGTTTAAAAATTTAATTTTAGGCAAAGGTGGAAGTGTTGATATGAATGAATTATTTTTTCTTTTTGCAAACAAAAAGCCAGATGTTGAATCTTTATTAAAAATTGATGGAATTATTAGTTAATTTTTGGTAAAATCACGAACTTTAAATATTATACAAGGACTTTTTATGACAAACCAAGAAACGATAGAAAAATTAAACGATGCATTGAACCAACTTATTGATGCGTATGAAATTTTACAGTTAAAAAATAATGAAACTAACAAAAAGCTAGAAGAACAAATAGCTAAAAATAAAGATTTAGAATTTCAATTATCTGATTTAAATACAGTGACTGATAAGCAAGAAAATAAAATGGATGGGATGCTATCAAAAATTCAAAAACTTTTAAGTTCTCCAAAAACAGATGTTCTTAGTGGTTCGAAAGAATACACGGACGGTTTTAACAATGGTATTCCTGATAGTATTTTGGATATAAAACTAGATAGAAAAGATGATAAAGTTGAAGAGAAAGCTACAAAAATAGATTTCGGCAGAATGGAATCATTACTCAATGGACTCAATAAATAAAGCTATAGAAGTCAGATTTGATTTACCCAATAGATAAATACGATTTATTTAATGAGTTTAGAATAAGTTCACTAAATGAAATCGAATCAAAGATAAATTCCATAGCACCTTCTGTTTGTGAATATCACTTTGAAAACATCATTTTGTATTCTCAATCACAACATTATCTCAATAGAAATCAAATTGAAAGAGATTTTAATTTTGGCAATTTTAAACTCTATATTGACTATGAAGGAAATATTTTTATAGAAAAAGATGATTCTTTTTATGACGATGAATCATTAGAAAGTACTACACTTTGGTAGTGATAAATTTATTTTACTTTAGAGCCACTTGCAAATTCAAAGATTTTGAGTATGAGAAATAGATGACGATTGAAACTGTTTGCGATCATTTGTTTGAATTTGCAAGTGACTCTTTATATAGTATTTTTTAAAGTATCCTAAAATAAGCGTCTCCAACTAATTAATCTACAATAAAAAGAGTCTAAGATGAAGTGTCAGTACGCAAGGCAGAAGTTTGAAGACTTAGGTTAGCATAGCCATCTAAAAGCAAACTACTGTTTTGGGAGCTCGTGACTTTTTTCGGGAATTGGCAGTCCCGAATAAGTTCGTGGTTCCAAGATAATCTTTAGTCTGTTATGAGATGGTAATAAGTCAAGAGGTTTCAACGAAATAATGGTGCTTTAGCTTGAACTGTTTTTATATATTAATGAGTTGGAGACACCTACAATCAAAAATTTATCTACTTGTAGCTTTTCTTTTTTGCTTTGTAGAACATTGAGCCACTTGCAAATTCAAAGATTTTGAGTATGAATAGTAGCAATTATTAGATTTTCACTTTAAAAATCACTATTTACTCCCTGTAAATGGTTATTTTTAAAGTGAAAAGATGATGATTGAAACTGTTTATAATCATTTGTTTGAATT